>DAIEFO010000155.1 GCA_027325475.1 Desulfobacteraceae bacterium
TCTCCCGATCCACCGCGCTGATCACTACCCGGTAGGCACCCGCCTGGATAAGTCGCATGGGCCATTCGACCGTTACCTGCTGCCCCGGCAGCAGGACAGTCTGGGTCACGGCCTTGTGGGCGCTCCAGTCTTCCAGATCCACCGGCTGCCCGGTAACATCGCTGAAAAGCCCGCCCACCTGATGCCGGGACAGATGAATGGCCGGCATGACCATGTGAGAAGGGCCTTCATGACGCAGCTGGATGATCCATTCGCCCAGATCGGTTTCCGTCACCTTGAAGCCCTCAGCCTCCAGATGGTCGTTCAGATGGATTTCCTCGGCGGTCATGGATTTGGATTTGATGATGGCGTGGACGCCGTTATCTCTTGCAATCCGTGCAATGATCTCATTGGCTTCCGCAGCGGTTGCCGCCAGGTGCACCACGGCGCCGGCCGCCTCCGCTTTTGCCTTAAACTGCTGAAAAAGACCCTCCAGGTGTGTCAGTGCCTGATCTTTGCCGTCGGCAAGCTGATGCCTCAGCGCTTCCAGGTCAATGCCCTCAAAAGCCTTTGCGCGGGACACTTTGTAGGAAGACGCAAAATTATCCAGCGCTTTTCGGAGAAATTTATTTTCCAGCGCCTTGTGGATTCTGTCCCTGTAGGTTTTCATGTCCTGAGCGGTTTGAATCATGACGGGCTGTCCTCCATGATAAGAATGTGAAGCCTCTGGGGGCCATGCACGCCGATGGCCAGTACCCGCTCGATATCCGCAGTGCGGCTGGGGCCGGTGATAAAAGCCATGTATCCCGGAGGCGACGCCATTTTCTCCTGCATGTACGCGGACAGCGCCGACGCATCCGGCACAATCCGTGACGCTGGAATCCAGGCGATATGGGTTTCGCTGAGCATCGTGGCAATCCGGATATCTTCGGAACTGGAATCCAGAACCAGTGTGCCGGTTTCAGCGATGGCCCAGTCTGCGCCGGTCAGTGCCATATGAATGCCGCTGAGATGGCTTCTGAACGGCGGGTGCAGCAGTTGTAGCCCGGACACATGGCATAAATCCTCAAGTTTTTGAAGGTTGGCGGGGTCCAGACCGGGAGCTGCAATGGTAGTCCCATTTTCCTGCAATGTCAGATCGATGGTGTAGCGCAACACGTCATTCATATGATGAACCATCGCCGTCACAGCTTGCACCCGTTCTGCCCGTTCCTTCATAACAAGCGCCAGATTATTGTTACTCATATAAGCTCCTGTTGTTACGTTCTGCAAAAAAGCACCGCCGCCAGCGTCGAAATGTCGAAAACAGAATTTTCAGATGAGACAGGGCAGACACACAGGTCTGCCCTCTGCCGTTTTATTGCGGACCGGGATAAGGATCAGGCTTCTCTGCCGCCCATCACCCGGGATGACACCACGACCGCAACAACAATGAACAGTGCTGCTGTCAGATAAAACAATCCCTGAGATGGAAACGCAGGCGCCGATGCCGCTGCTTTTGCCGCCGCTGAGGTAACTGCGATGTCATATTTGGGAACCATCCAGGTGACAACGTACGCCAAGGCCATGGTCATCAATCCGACAACGCCTGTCAGTATCAGTGAATGCTTGAATGTGAATCTGAAAATCTCCGCTTCTTTTCCGACAAGTCCGACAGCCGCTGTCGCTACAGACAGAGACTGCGGAGAAATCATCTTGCCGCACACCCCGCCGCAGGTATTTGCGGAAACCGTCACCAGCGGATCCACCCCGATTTTAGATGCCGTCACATGCTGGAGTTTCCCAAACAACGCATTGGCCGAAGTATCCGATCCGGTCATAAAAACACCTAACCACCCCATAAACGGAGAGAAAAACGGGAACAGTTTTCCCGTAGAAGCAAAGGCATTTCCGAGAGCGACCGTCATGCCGGAGGAATTCATGATGTAAGCAAATCCTAAAACCAGGGAGATCGTCACTACGGCCCAGCGCAGCGTCTGAAGGGTTTTCCCGGCGACTTCAATAGCTGTTGCAGCCGATGCGCCCATAACAGGAATGGAAAACAGGCCTGCCAGCAAAATGGCCGATCCGGCGGCGCTCAGGATGTTGAGCCCATAAACAGCCGGAATGGGACCGTTACCGCCAATAATCATTTTGTCCAGCCCTGGAATTTTGAAACTTACCAATGTGAAATAATCCAGCGCCTCTTTGACAGGTTTAATCCCCCACGCCGCTACAAACAGCGACAGAATGATAAACGGCGCCCAGGCCCTGAACACCTGCCCCCCGGAATATCTCAGCTTTTCCCTTCCCTGGCTGGCGGCTTCATCTGGAAACCGCCAGATATTTTTGGGATGCCATTTTTTTAAAAATATCACCATACAGACGATGGACACAATGGATGCCAGAATATCCGGCAGAAGCGGCCCCAGAAAATTGGATGTCAGCCACTGGGTAATCGCAAAAGAACCGCCACAGACGATTCCGGCAGGCCACACCTGCATACCATTTTTCCATCCGCTCATCAATATCACCAGATACATGGGAACCAGAATGCTGATGAACGGAAGGGTTCTGCCCACCATCTGGCTCAACGCCATCAGATTCATTCCGGAAACCTGGGCGCCAACCACAATCGGAATTCCGATAGCCCCGAAAGCCACGGGTGCGGTATTGGCCAGCAGACAAAGCCCTGCGGCATACAGTGGATTAAATCCCAGCCCCACAAGCATGGCTGCAGATATGGCGACCGGTGTGCCGAATCCTGCAGCCCCTTCCAGAAACGCTCCGAAGGAAAAGGCAATCAGCATGGCCTGAAGCCGACGGTCATCGGAAATGGACGCCAGAGAATTTTTGATAATCTCGAATTGCCCGGTTTTAACCGACAGGTTGTAAATAAAAACCGCTGTTACCACGATCCATGCTACGGGCCACAGACCAAACAACATACCATTGAATGTGGACAGCAGCGCCAATTTTATGGGCATACCATATACCGCAACAGCAATGACAATGGCAGTGATCACTGCTGTAACGGCCGCCAGATGCCCTTTCATACGCTTGTAAGCCAATGCCCAGAAAAGATAAAGGATCGGTATGGCCGCCGCCAGAGCGGAAAGCCCGATATTGCCGAACGGATTGGTTGCCATTGTCCACGTCATACTGTGCCTCCTGATAGAATATGTTGGTTTTTTGTTTATTGGTAATACCAATTTTTGGATTTTCTTTAAGGATTTTTTCTGGACTTGTCAAGAAATTAATTGCGGTGCGTCATAAAGTCTGTAATCTGATAAAGTTGCTGAAGTATGTTCATGCACCGATAACAGATACATTCATCGGCGATTTCCCCTGCTTGCTATTTCATATGAATTGGTTTATGGACATACCCATTTCCGAGAAACGAGGAACAAGAGCATGATGTTAAAACCAGTGAATCCCAAAAAAATTTCGGATCAGGTGTTTGACCAGCTCAGAGAACTGATCACCAGAGGTGAAATCAAGCCTGGAGACCAGTTGATGACAGAGCGGGAACTGTCCAGCGCCATGAATGTCAGCCGCACTTCTATTCGTAATGCCATCACCAGGCTGGTTACCATTGGTCTTCTGGAAAACCGTCAGGGTCAGGGAACCTTTGTACGGACGCCGGATCCACAGGGGAAAAACCCACTGGCCGCCGCCATGACGGGTCAGAATATCCGGCTGGAAGACCTGCTGGAGGTTCGCTTGGGGCTGGAATGCAACGCCGCCGCTCTGGCAGCCAGCCGTGCCGTGGATGAAGACATCCGGTTCATGGAAAAAAGTATCGAGGAAATGGAAATTGAAATCAGGGAAGGCCGCACAGGCGCTGAGGCGGACGTGTCGTTTCACATGGCCATTGCCTATGCCACCAAAAACCCTGTCCAGATATATTTAATGCGAAGTTTTTACGATCTGCTGTTTTACGGCATCAAGGAAAATCTGTATTATCTCTATCAGAACTCCGAGCGGATCGCCTCCATTCAGAGACAGCATTCAGAAATATTTCACGCCATCCGCAGCCATGATCAGGCGCAATCTTACAGCGCCATGAAAGACCATATCATTTATGTACTTGAATTCTATAAAAATCAAAAGAAATAGTACTGATGCTCTCGTAAAAAGTCGATTTTAGGGACGACTTTTTACGAGGGCATCAATAATTCCTTTCCCCATGGAAATCACATTTATAAAGGGATAGAGTTGCCATCATCGCGTCCGGGATATTCTTTCCTGTTTCATGCTCCTGGCTTACTGCTTGACCAGTTCGACCCGGCGATTCTTCGCACGTCCCTCCTCACTATCATTGGATGCAACGGGTGAGAATAGGCCGCACCCAAACGATCGCAGGCGGACGGCGGCAATACCGTGATCGCGGACAAGTGCCTGGAGAACGGCCTCGCCGCGGTCTTGGGAGAGCTTTATATTGCTCTCAACTCCGCCCTGATTGTCCGTATGTCCCACGAGAAATATCTTGAGACCAGGATCAGCCTTTAGGAGTTTGGCAATCTCCCCGATGGCCTGTGCCGATTCAGGTTTGATGGTGGACTTTGCCGTATCGAAATGGATGCCGTAAACCGCCGTGTGGCCGGTTGCCCTGATCTCGTTGTTGAGGACCGTTGCATCCGCCACGATAGTCTGCGCCATCGCTTTCTTCTCAACAATCCTCAGCCATATCTTGCCATTGCCCTTATGAGCCTCAAACCATGTTTCCTGGCCATCCTTGACGAGTGTACCGTTCGTCCACCTCTCGGGATTGCTCTGGACGATCGTGCCCCCCACTTTTTGGATGGCATTTTCGTAGTTGCGGACGACGGCAATTCCACTAGGTTCGGTATCTCTTTTTCCGGTAAATGTGTATGTGATAAATGTAAACTTACCCTCTACCCGGTTTTTAGGCCCCTTCGTTGACTGAAATTCGTAGGCGCCGAAGTCCTCGGTTTTGCAGCTCTCAATCGCATAGTTGGGCATTCGCGTTGGAAATAGCGGATGGTCTTTGCAACCAGCCTTATCCGACTGCTGGGCACCAACACCCGCCACTTGGCAAAGAACCAAAAAGCTCACTAAACCAATCACTGTCTTTTTCATCATCATTTCCCCCTTCCTTTAGTCTTAGCTTATCGATAGATTTTGTAGGTGCCACGATTATTCTCTGCTAACGAAAGATTGAGGGGTGCACGCGTTGTGTTTTCTACGAAGACCGCAAGTTATTCGCATCCCCTCGAATGAAATGTTGGCCTTTTACTTAAGGTAGGCCGGTTTAAGGTTCTTCAGCATGGGATAATGTTTGGTGTTGAGAGTTTTTAGCTCATGAAAGGATGATGCGATCATTGTATGTGTCGATAAAAGCCTCCGCCTTCACATGGCCCCGAAAAAAATCAATTAGAACATCCGTGTCTAAAAGGATGGACCTCGCCATGATTAGCTCCTATCCCATTCGGCCCGGACTGAATTAAAATCAGGAAGATCCGTACGATCTTTCCAGATTCCAGCAGCTTTGCGCAACACAAATTCCCTGTGTCCGCGCCCCGATTGATCAATAAGCCGATCAATGGCCTCTCGAATGAGTTCACTTTGTTTCTTGCCGACGGTCTTGGCGATAGTAGCCAATTCTTCTCGTTGATTTTCTGTCAAGTATATTTGCGTTCGTACCATGGTGGACCTCCTATGCTATATACACCGGCATTATACACCATTTATAACTCCTATCAAG
>DAIEFO010000156.1 GCA_027325475.1 Desulfobacteraceae bacterium
GCGGTCGAGTGTCGCCGGAGACTGCGAAACAATGCTTCGGCGGGATAGATACAGAATGCCGATAGAAAGGCTCACGCGCTGAGTTGTGAAAATACAGAGGGTAATATGGGATGGAATCTATCTGGGTCAGATTTCAATGATCTGATCGCCAAAGTGAAAGCAGACTATACCGTTCTTGCACCGAAGCGTTTTATCGGCCGGGGCCGGTTCTCTGAAACGGATTTAATTCGGTATGATGAAATCGAAACACTTGATGACATTGTATGGGATGAAAAATCCAATTTTTCCCCTAAAGAGGTGGTGTTCCCGATCACGCAGACGCTTTTCCACTTTACCGAAAAAGCCTTTTCGGAACCTGAGCCGGATGAAAAGGCTTTCCTCATATTTCTGAGGCCCTGCGATATCAATGGAATCCGGCGTCTGGATACCATTTATCTGAAAAACGGTTCCCAGTCCGATGCGTATTACGCACGGTTGCGTCAGCGGGTTCGATTCGCCATGATCGAGTGTACGGAGGGCTTTGATACCTGCTTCTGCGTATCCATGAAGTCCAATGTCACCGCTGATTACGACATGGCGGTTCGCCTGCGGCGCGGCGGCGCGCTGCTGGAAGTAAAAAACGATGCGTTCATGAAATATGTTCCGCCGGGTATCCCTCAGGTGGATTTCACGCCGGCGTTCATACAGGAAAATAAAATTCAGGTGACGGTTCCCGATGTAGATGAAATGCCGGTCGGCATCTATACCCATGAGATGTGGAACGAATACAAGAGCCGGTGCATCGCCTGCGGCCGATGCAATACAACCTGTATTACCTGCAGTTGCCATACGACATCCGACATTTATTATGACGACAACCAGCTTGTCGGGGAAAGGCGGCGGACATGGGCCTGCTGTCACATTGACGGTTTTACGGACATGGCCGGCGGCATTGCGTTCCGAAAGGATAACGGCGCCCGGATGCGTTTTAAGGTATTGCATAAGGTGTATGATTACAAAAAACGCTTCGGTGAGCATATGTGCGTCGGATGCGGCCGTTGTGACGACAACTGTCCCGAATACATTTCTTATTCGGGCTGCATCAATAAACTCTCCAGGACCGTAGCGGAGGTGAGGCATGCAGAATAATCCCATGACGCCGGCGCCTCACAAGGTCATTCGCATTGATGCCGAAACCGATCTCGAAGCGACATTTCGCATTGAAAGCGATAGCCCGCCGCTGTTCGGGCAGTTCTATATGGTGTCGCTTCCAAGAATCGGCGAAATGCCGATCTCCATCAGCGGCGTCGGGCCCGGCTGGATAGACATGACGATCCGCAAGGTGGGCAAGGTCAGTCAGGCGGTGCATTCTCTGACCAGGGGCGACACGGTGTTTTTGCGTGGCCCCTACGGCAACGGATTTCCCATGGAAGCCTTTCAGGGACGGCATCTGGTTGTTGTCGCCGGTGGCTCCGGAATTGCGCCGGTACGGCCTGTCGTGGATTATTATTATCGTCATTCCGATGAAGTGGCCAGGCTGGATCTGCTCTTTGGTTTCAAAACGCCGGACGCCGTCTTGTTCCGGCAGGATATTGACCGCTGGAAAAGCAGGTTCGACACCATCTTGACGGTTGATGACGCATGCGGCGTCTGGGATGGGGAATGTGTCGGACTGGTTACGGAATATGTCAAAAATATCAAATTTTCGGAGCCCGGCAGGATGGATGTCGTCATTGTCGGCCCGCCGGTCATGATAAAATTTACGGCTGCGGAATTCATCCGTATGGGCGTACATGAAGAGAGCATCATCGTATCCATGGAAAGACGGATGTCCTGCGGCCTTGGCAAATGCGGTCACTGTAAGATCGGCGAATATTATGTCTGCCTGGACGGTCCGGTGTTTCGCTATCATGATGTCGTCAGGCTCGTTGATTAAGGAGAGGAACATGGCAGCGCTGGACGTTGACGCTAAGAAAATCATTAAAAACGCTTTCCGGATTACCAAGACGCGGGGTAAAACCGCGCTCAGAATCCGGATCCCGGGCGGGTGTCTGGAAACAAAACATTTCGATCTCATCAAGAAGATTGCAGAAGATTACGGTGACGGCGTGGTTCATCTGACAACGCGGCAGGGCATGGAAATTCCCGGAATCGCTTACGCCAGCATCCCGGACGTCAACCGCAGTCTCATGCCGCTCATTCAAGCGATAGAAATCGGAAGCGGCGTGACGATTCATGATCCGGAAAAAGGCTATCCATCCGCCGGAACCCGTAATATCGCCGCGTGTATCGGCAGCCGCGTGTGCCCATTCGCCAATTATGACACCACGTCACTTGCCCGAAAAATCGAAAAAGAAATCTATCCCAACGATTTTCATGTGAAGATCGCCCTGACGGGATGTCCCAATGACTGTATCAAAGCGCGCATGAATGATTTCGGGATTGTGGGGATGGTGGAGCCCCAATACGATTACCAGCGGTGTATCGGCTGTGAGGCGTGCGTCAAGAACTGCGCCAGTCAGGTTACAGGGGCGCTGCGCATGCATCACGGCAAGGTGATCCGCGACAAACGGCGATGTATCGGATGCGGCGAGTGTATTCTCAAATGCCCTGCCGCCGCCTGGACGCGCAATCCGGTTAAATTTTACGATATTCTCATTATGGGCCGCACCGGCAAGAAAAACCCCCGCATCGCCGAGCAATTTATTCAGTGGGCCGATGAGACTGTTGTGGTGAGCGTTATCAAAAACACCTATCAATTCATTCAGGAACACATTGACAGGTCCCTGCCGAAAGAACACATCGGATATATTGTTGACAGGACGGGCTATCAGGTTTTTCGCGACAAAGTCCTCGAAGGCGTTCAACTGAATCCGGAGGCAAGGGTCGCCAGACATATCCAATGGGGCGGGGTGCGGTACAGCAGTGATGCTTTTCTGTCAGATGCGGTGTAAGGGTATTTCCGCAATTACATTGATATAGCTACTATAAAAACGGTATATTAGAAAATACCAAGTCCCTAAACTCCTGTACTTGTTCATTTTCTATTCGTTATCAGGCTTATTTACCTGCGTCCATCCCAATTGACAGCGATAACGCAATGAACTCCATTGAAAACGCTGTTTAAAGTGGTCAAATCGCTGTCTGTGGGCAGCAGCGTGGCCAGAACCTTTATTACGGGAGTATCACCGGTAGTGCTGAGCGATATCACCAGCGGGTATAACATCGCAAAAAACATCTACCTGAATCCGGTTTTTAATACCCTCACCCGCATGACGTTGTCATTCCCGATATCATTGACCGGTTCGGCATTAAGGAAATGCTCTCTGATGACACCAAAGATCAGGAGTTTCTGGCGTCATACCTCTATTATTTCGGCGTGCTGACCCTGGAGGGGCTGACCGATACACTGCAACTGGTGCTGACAGTGCCCAACCTGGTCATCAAGGGGCTGTATCTGGATCGCATCAAAACCATGTTGCTGCGACGTTATGCCGTGGTGTCTCTGGGCTACGAACGGATATGGTGGGAAGAGACCGCGCAATATTCCGTGTGATTCCATCCTGTCGTGCAGCATCTGATCGAGGAGGAACATCACTATGTCGCAAAAAGAAGATGAAAATTTGAATCATGAATTTGTCAGGGTCGTAACGTTCGGAGGTCTGATCGGCAATTTGATGTCTGGAGGCACCGGGATTGGTGCAATATTACAGATACCGCTTTCGAAGGGACTCTCCAAAATGCTGCCGAATGCCATATCTGAATCGGTTCTCGAAATTCACGCCGCTCCGGCGGATGTATTGAAAGCAGCCGTTGCCATCCTGGAACACGCCGGAAGAATTGTCGCGGAATCGCCACCTGACAATGCGGCTATTACCGCCATCGTCATGTCAGGCTTTTTGAAGGCCAACCCGGTATTGATACAACTGAAAATTCAGCATGTGGGAGATATCTCGACCCGGGTCGTCATTCGTGGAATGGCCAAAAAAGCACTGATTAAGCTGCGTGTCGAAGAAAAGGCGGTGAACCATATCGTCACGTTGCTGACCCAGGCGTTTCCGGGACAGGGCGGGGAAAAAGTATGAATTTGACCATCTGAAACATGCGCTTTGCAATGAGCGACTTCCTGTCACAAACGGCGTCCATGAAACGTCAAACAATCATAGCAGGACAATTCACATCAATATGAAATACCAGATACGAATTCCCATTGATAAAACAAGTCTTGGCCGTATGCCCGTCAGCATGCGGCCGCCGCAGACGATTCAGCCCAAAAAAGGAAAAGGCAGCTATCGTCGTAACCGAAAGAACTGGCGCTCCGAACGGGAAGATTGAAAACTTTCTGTAACGCTTCATCCATGAAAGGAATCTGGAAAGTGAAAGAAATTGAACAGGATGTCGGAAGTGACTTAGAAGCGATGGATCAATTTGGAATTATTTCAGAGTTGATTCGTTTAAACCTCAATGGAGGTTTCATTAAAAAATGGAAAATTCTGTGATGAGAAATATCATGGAAGCGATTGTGGCTACGGTTCTCTCCCATATGTTGAAAAATGAAGGAAAGTATCTGGAGCTTTCCGATCTGATCAAATATTCTTGAGTTTTCGAAAAATAATACTTGATATTTAAACATCCCATTGAACTGAACCAGTGCCATCGAATCGAGCAATCCAGAAAACCGATTATTTTCAGGATGAATTATATCAATAGGTTAGAAATTTGATATGATTATGTAGAACCTATTGATGTCGTATTTATCGTGTCAAGAACTATTTTTCGAAAACTCAAGTATATATTCTATGTTGGAAATCACATTATTTTAGGATATTGAATTAAGATAAAATAAAGGCATGTCTTATTTTAGGTTCGAGGCAGACAGGATGAAGCGAGAGCTCCAGGGTAGATATGTGACCATTTCGACGGTGGGGGAGAAGGTCCGGGCTTTTGTGCCCGCGCCGCTGCCGCCGCGTCCGCCCATCGTCTGGACGCCGGAGCTGCGAAGCAAGTTCGATCAGGCGCTTCTGGCGCTCGGGCGGCTGGACAATGTCTCGACCCTGCTGCCGGACACATCGCTGTTTCTCTACATGTACGTCCGCAAGGAGGCGGTACTCTCTTCCATGATCGAGGGTACTCAGTCGTCACTGTCCGACCTGCTGCTGTTCGAGCTGAACCAGGAACCTGGTGTGCCGCTGGATGACGTGCGGGAGGTCAGCAACTATGTCGCGGCCCTCGACCGTGGTCTGCGCCTGCTGGAAGACGGGCTGCCGCTGTCACTGCGGTTGTTCCGTGAAATCCATGGCGTGCTGCTGACCAGGGGCCGGGGCAGCCATCAGACTCCGGGGGATTTCCGGCGCAGCCAGAACTGGATCGGCGGCACCCGGCCGGGCAACGCGGCCTTTGTTCCGCCTCCGGCAGAAGAAGTGCTGGCGTGTATGAGCAAGCTGGAGTTCTTTCTCCACGACCAGCCGGAGCCGACCCCGGTGCTGCTCAAGGCGGCGCTGGCTCACGTACAGTTTGAGACCATCCACCCTTTTCTGGACGGCAACGGTCGTCTGGGACGTTTGTTGATCACGCTGCTGTTGTGCGAGCAGAAGGTGCTGCGGGAGCC
>DAIEFO010000157.1 GCA_027325475.1 Desulfobacteraceae bacterium
GTCGTGGGATTCGGAAAGGCTGAGTTTATAGAATCCCCTCAGGAAAAACGGATGGCGCTCGATATTCTTATGAAACAATATTCCGACAGCGCATTCACCTATCCGGACAGCGTGTTGTCCCGAATCACGGTCTTCAAGGTCAAGCTGACGGAGGTAAGCGGCAAGACCGCGTGATATGGATATTGAGACCATCGCCCGAGCGCTTTTTTCCGGCGCCCGCGCCAGTCATGACTGGGATCACACCGTTCGCGTTCATCGTCTGTGCGAACATATCGGCCATATCGAACATGCGGATATGGAAGTGCTGCATGTGGCTGCTTTCCTTCATGATATCGGCAGAGCACGTCAGGATGCCTCTCAGGGCGCTGTGTGCCATGCGGTTTACGGCGCCCGAATGGCGGAGCCCATTGTAGAACGCCTGCCGCTGACCTCCGGGCAAAAGCGCAATGTGCTGCACAGTGTCCGTTCTCACCGGTTCAGGGGCGCTGATGCGCCTGAAACCCTTGAGGCCAGAGTGCTGTTTGACGCCGACAAGCTGGACGCCATTGGCGCCATCGGCATTGCCAGAGCCTATCTGTTTGCCGGAGAAATCGGTGCAAGGCTTCACAGTCCCGATATTCCTGTCGAAGAAAGCCGTCCATATTCCACGGATGACACGGGATACAGAGAATTTCAGGTCAAGCTCTGTAAAATCCATGAACGCATGTTGACCTCTGAAGGCAAACGGCTGGCGGCGGCGCGCCACCGGTTTATGGAAGATTTTTTCGAACAATTTTTACTCGAACATCAGGGAGCGAGATAACACCATGACGCTGAATGTAGTTTCTCATATCGATCATCAGGTAAAGGTACGAAATGTATTGGTCAGTGTTTCGGATAAAACCGGTCTTCAGGAGCTGGTAACGCAACTGCTTGAAGTCAATCCGGAGATGATGTTTTATTCTACCGGCGGCACGTACAATGCCATTCGGGGATTTCTGGGGCAGAAAGCCGATACCTGTCTTCAGCAGGTTTCCCAATACACCGGACAGCCCGAGACCCAGGGCGGGCTGGTCAAGACGCTGGATTTCAAGATTTATCTGGGTATTCTCACCGAAACCTACAATGCGGATCACCAGCGCGATCTGGAGCGAATCCGGGCGGTGCCTCTGGATATGGTTGTCGTCAATCTTTATCCTTTCCGGCAGACGATCGCAAAATCCGGTGTCACCGTGGAAGAGGCCAGGGGCAATATCGATATCGGAGGCCCGTGCATGATTCGTGCGGCCGCCAAGAATTATCTGCGGGTCGCCTCTGTCGTCAATCCGGAAGACTACGGCATGATTATTTCTGAAATGAAGGCTGGCGGCGGCGTTATGTCTTTGGAGCTTCGTTTCCGCCTGGCCCAAAAGGCGTTTTTGCATACAGCCGCCTATGACCGGATGATTGCGGAATATCTCAATGAGCAGGCATTCGAGGATGTCAGAAAATGCTATCAGCCGTAAGTATCGGTAGAAAGTATTAATATTTCGATATGATATTGTCATTATAACTCCAAAATCCAATATGGAGACATGCCATGCCAGACGATCTGAAAAAAATGTATAAAACCATTGTGGATGAACATTTTCCGCCTCGAATGGAAATCAGTTTTATCGATGAAACCGGTCGGCAGACCCTGTACTACGAAAAAGTTCTCTGGGACATTCACGGAGAGCAAAAAGGGTTACGATACGGCGAAAATCCTGGCCAGGAAGCGGCTTTGTACCGGATGGTCAACGGAAATCTGCTTCTGGGAGAGACGCAGACCATTCAACCAGGGCAATATCTGGCCTCGGACATCGAACTGCTGCAATCCGGAAAACATCCGGGGAAAACCAATCTGACCGATGCGGACAATGCGCTCAACATCCTGAGATATTTTATGGACACCCCGACGGCAGTCATTGTCAAACACAACAACCCCTGCGGCGTGGCGCAGTCCGAAACGCTGGCGGACGCCTATCATAAAGCCATGATGGCGGATCGGGTGGCGGCCTTCGGCGGGTGTATCGCCGTCAACCGGCCTGTGGATAAAGAAACCGCGGAGGCTATCAGCCGCCAGTACGCCGAAGTGGTGGCGGCGCCGGAATTTGAGGCCGGCGTGATGGAGATTTTTGCGGCCAAGAAAAATCTCAGGGTCATCCGAATCCGAAACATTGCGCGGCTGCATGAATTCGTTGGGAAGCGTTTTGTGGATTTCAAGAGCCTGATCGACGGCGGCATCGTCACCCAGTGGTCATTTGTTCCTCAGGCCAGAACGCCGGCCGATCTCAAGCTGGCAACCTGCGACTACAAGGGCCGGTCCTACCGCATCCAAAGAGAACCCACGGAAAGAGAATATCAGGACATGCTGTTTGGCTGGCTGGTGGAATCCGGGGTTACGTCCAACTCCGTTATTTATGTTAAAGACCGGATGACGGTCGGCATTGGTACGGGCGAGCAGGATCGGGTCGGGGTCGCAGAGATCGCACGGGATAAGGCATACCGGAAGCTCGCGGACCGGCGCTGCTTTGAAATTCACGGCATTGCTTACAATGATCTGAAAGACGCTGATAAAAAGCGGGAAATCGACCAGTGGGTTGCCTCCGTCAACGGCGGACTTCAGGGGGCCGCCATGATCAGCGATGCGTTTTTCCCCTTCCGCGACGGCGTGGATGTCGGCCTTCGGGAAGGCGTTTCGTGCGTCATTCATCCTGGCGGATCCGAAAACGATTATCAGTCCATCGAAGCCTGTAATGAAGCCGGAGCGACGATGGTATATACAGGCCAAAGAAGTTTCAAACACTGATGGCGGATGATGTCATAAAGTGGTGATGTATTATTCCCGTCCGGTGATTCCGTTGCTGCTGTCCCTGATGGCGGGTATCCTGGCGGGGTTGTGGCTGCCGGATTTCCGGATGTGGGGATATGCCTTGGCGCTGACAGGCGCGGCAGGTGTTTTGTGTGCCGTCGTTTGTCAGGCGCCGTTGCGCTTTACGCCGCTGCTGCTCATTGCGGCGTGCGGGTACCTGTCCATTCAACCCTGGACGACGCAATATATCCCGGATCGCCATATCTCCCGATTCGCGGCATCGGACATTCAGACCGTTACCGGAACCCTGATATCCGTACCCTCTGCCGAAAATCAACGCCAGAAATTCGATATCCGGTGCAAATATCTTCAGCACAAAGAAGGGCCGCGTTTTCCGGTCAGCGGCAATATCCGGGTCACGGTGGATGGGGTGATTCCGAAACTGGATATGGGAGATCGCATCCGTCTTTCCGGGCGCATCCGCGAGCTTCACAGTTTTAAAAACCCCGGAGGCTTCGATTACCGGCAATATATGATTTTCAATGGTATTCACGCCGCCATGTTCGTGGGTTCCAAAGATATTGTACGGGATGTATCCGGACATCACAGCAGCGTTTTTGAAATTATCCAGCGCGTCCGGCGGAAAATTTCCCATAACATGGATCCGGTTGGCGATCATGAAGAAAGGGCGGTTCTGAAAGCGCTGCTCATTGGAGACACCCGGGAAATTCCGAAACAGGTCATCGAGATTTTCAGCAAGGACGGTATCAGCCACCTGCTGGCGATTTCAGGGCTTCATGTCGGCATTGTGGCGACCAGCACTTTTTTCGTCTTTCAGTGGATATTGAGCCGGTTTCAGTTTTTTCTCTGGCGGGCCTGGACCCGGAAAGGCGCAGCGCTTCTCTCCTTTCTGCCGGTGCTGGCCTATGGGCTTTTGGCCGGCATGTCGCCCTCCACCCAGAGAGCCGTCATCATGATTTCCGTCTTTTTGATGTCGTTTCTGGTGCAGCGGGAACCGGAGGCGTTCAATACCCTGTCGCTGGCGGCCCTGGTAATTCTGGTCATACATCCCCCCGCGCTTTTTTCCATTTCGTTTCAGTTGTCTTTTGCATCGGTGTTTTCCATCCTCTTTATTTTGCCCAGGCTCTGGCCCCTGCCGGACATTTTTTTCGATGGTCATCAAAACTTTCGCCGCATGCTGCTGTCGCCCCTTTGGGTGTCGCTGTCCGCGTCCATCGGAACGCTGCTGCTGGTCGTGTATTATTTCAATCAGATATCCCTCATCAGCCCGATAGCCAACTATGTGATAGTGCCGCTGGTCGGTTTTGGCGTTGTGCCGCTGGGACTTTTGTCCGCCGCAATCTCTCTGATCGCCCCTGGACTTGCTCTGTGGGGAATGAAGTTTTGCGCCATGCTCCTGGGAATTGCCCTGTACCTGGCCCGTTTTTTTGCAGCACTTCCCTGGGCCGCCATACAGACGATCAGCCCTTCCATTCTGGAAATGGTCTGCGGGTATGCGCTGCTGTTTGCGCTGATCGCTCTGAGACCGGGACAATCCTTTAAACTGCCTGTGGTTTTAAGAAAATCCGCTCACCGCGTACCGAAGGCGTTTAAAAAACGCATGAGCGCTGTCGCAGCCATTGCCGCGCTGTTGCTGGGAATTGACGCTGGCTACTGGGGATATCAGCGGTTTCTCCGATCCGATTTGCGGGTGACGGTGATCGACGTCGGTCAGGGAACCGCCAGTCTTCTGGAATTTCCCAAAGGAACGGTCATGCTGATAGACGCCGGCGGTTTTTCGGAACATACGGCGTTCGATGTGGGTAAAATGGTGGTGGCGCCGCTCTTGTGGCAAAAGAAAATTCGGTCCGTCGATATTCTGACGCTGTCGCATACGGACAGCGACCATTTAGACGGCATGATCTATATCGCCGATCATTTTCATGTCAGGGAAGTCTGGACCAATGGTGAAGCAGCGGACAGCATCGGGTATCATCGCTTTATGGAAGTGCTGGAGCGCCGGCGTTTGCTGCCGGCGAATTTCAGCACATTTCCGAGGTGCCGCGAGATCAGCGGCGTTTTGCTGGAGATTGTCAATCCGCCGCCCGATTTTCTGGCGAGATCGGTTTTCGGCGAATCCTGGCGGGACACCAACAACAATTCCCTGGCCGTTCGGATTGCTTTTGGACACTTTTCCATGCTGTTTCCTGGAGACATCAAAACGGCTGCGGAACATGAAATGCTGATGCTGCACGCAAACCGCCTGCAAAGCCAGGTGCTGGTTGCGCCGCATCATGGCAGCAAGTCATCTTGTCTGCCGGCATTTGTGGATGCCGTGCATCCTCAACTGGCCATTTTCACCACCGGAGTAAATAATCGCTTTAAATTTCCTCATTCTTTCGCTATAGAGCAGTATCAGCGCGTGGGGGCGGAGCTGCGGAACACCGCTGCAGATGGCGCGGTTATGATTGTCGCCGATGGACGGAATATGCAGGTGACTTCCACGATTTCCCGCGACGCGCCTTAGTGCATGAGTGTGGAAAATGGGTTTGCGTGTAGCGCATAAAAATACAAATCGAGATCAATCGACCAACCTGTCAATTCTTGGGAGAAAAAATGGTTACTTTTGAATCGCTGTGCGAACGCAAGGACGGCATTGCGGTGGTGGGACTCGGATATGTCGGACTTCCGCTGGCAGTGCATCTGTCCAGACATTTCAAAGTTACGGGTTACGATGTCAAGTCGGATCGGATCCGCGAATTGACAGAGGGCAAG
>DAIEFO010000158.1 GCA_027325475.1 Desulfobacteraceae bacterium
TTGTTTTTATAATTGTCAACCCTGAACATTGTAGCAGGATAGTCTGTACTCAGAGCATAAAAATCGCTGCCGCTACGTTGATAGCTTCAGACGCTGAAGTGTGGAGATGGAGGAGGATTCAGAATGAGAATTCGGATCGCAGGGGCCATGCTGCTGATGATGGTTTGGGTGCCGTTCGGGATGACGGCTGCTGCGGCGGACGTTCAGCAGCCCGAAATCAAACGGGTTGAAGATGCTGCCAAGATTATCAAGACATTTACAACCATTCCTGAAAAAGGGATTCCGCCCACGCTGCTGAGAAATGCGCAGGGAATCGCTGTCTTTCCGGATGCGTTCAAGGTCGGTTTTATTATAGGAGGCAATTACGGGAGAGGTGTTCTTTCTATCCGTGACCGCAAGAACCACTGGACGAATCCTGTCTTTGTTACAATGGCCGGAGGAAGTCTCGGCTGGCAGATCGGAGCTCAGTCCGCCGATATTATTCTTGTTTTCAAGACACGAAAAAGCATCGATGAAATTACCGCTGGCAAGGTTACGTTGGGCGCGGATGCGTCGGTAGCCGTTGGGCCTGTGGGGCGTCAGGCCGCAGCCGATACAGATACGGGGTTTCAGGCGGAGATATATTCATATTCCAGAACCCGGGGGTTGTTTGCAGGCGTATCTGTTCAAGGGGCGGCGCTTGAGATCGATTATGACGCCATTGTTGGATTTTACCATAACACCAGAATCGGTGCCCGCGATATTTTTGACAATCCTGATATCAAGGCGCCACAGGCGGCTTCTGAGTTCAGAAAGACGCTTTCAGATCAAACACGATAACAATTTAGGAGAGGTATCCGGTTGTCTGTACTCATTTCTCTTATAAAAATGGCTGCCATACTGGCGGCGGCGGCGCTGCTGGGGAACTGGTTCCTTGCGGAGTTGAAAACAGCGCGAGCGCAGAAAAAACCCTGGTATGCGCCCTATGTGTCGCTGCCGGGAATCTTGATTATCATTGCCGTGTTGATACCTGTTGTACTGCGGATAATGCGTTGGTAACTCCAGCGGTTGCCGGTAATGAGGGAGATATTTCATGACGTTCCCATGTGAACAACTCATATCCGTTCAGGAAATGGGGGAAAATCTGGCGAATTTTTCGCTGGATCGCGAAAGTATTCTGTTCGCTCTGAGCAGACTGCCCGAAGAAAACGCCATCGACAGGGTCCATGTAGAGTATGAGATTCATCTTCTCAAAATATTAAGCGTGGGGTGGGCGATTTCGTATTTTATGGAAAATCGTTCCGAGAAAACGCCCCTGATGGAGAGATTCTGGCAGGTGCTCTTTGAGTTTTCCAAGAATATTTCATCCGTGACATCCGCTTCTATCGGAAAGGAAGTGGATTATTTCCGAACGCTAAAAGAGCGCATCGATATTTATGTCAAGGCTATTTCAGAAGTTCCCCACCTGACAGACCCGGCGTCTGTCATTGGCCCTACGTTTGCGGCGCTTTGTGAAAGCGCCGACAATGTTCACGTCATTATGGCCGGCAACCGGGTATTTCATCTGGCGCTTGAAGGGGTGAAATTCTATCTGGAGTCTGTTTTCAGCAGCAATACAGAACCCGTTGCATCCTGATGGCCGTTATATTTCCAGGTTTCGATCATCGTTCATCGCCTTATCATGAGAGCGAACAATCTGGCCTGTTTCTGCCTGATGGGTTTAACCATCCGGTATTTATGATGGATGTGTTATAATGACGGCCAGTGCTTCTGCTGTGACTCGTTTCGGTGTGTTGCGCCATGCAACCACAGAGTGGAACCTGACGCGGCGTCTCCAGGGGCAGGAAGACAGTCCGCTGACGCCTGAGGGCGAAAGTCTGGCGCTTGGCTGGGGGCGACTTCTGGCGCA
This sequence comes from Desulfobacteraceae bacterium, assembly GCA_027325475.1. GTDB lineage: Bacteria > Desulfobacterota > Desulfobacteria > Desulfobacterales > Desulfatirhabdiaceae > RAAP-1. Next base: position 1,889 of record DAIEFO010000158.1, read on the forward strand.
ATATTCCTGGAACCGGATACTCTCCAGCGATCTGGGCCGGGCGCAGAAAACGGCGGCATTGATCAATCGCACGCTGCATCTTCCGCTGTCGCTGAATTCAGGGCTTCGGGAAATGGACTGGGGGCAGTGGACCGGCAGAACGCTGGCGGAGATTCAGCGGGAATGTGCGCCGGAATGGAAGATGCAGATTGAGTCGCAATGGTTTTTTTGCCCGCCGGGTGGCGAATCTCACGAGGCGGTATGGAAGCGAGGCCGCCAGGCGCTGGCGGAAGCATCCGGCATCTGGCCCGGAGAAAATATACTGGTGATTACCCACGAAGGCATGATCAAGAGTCTGATGTATCACAAGAGCACCGTTTCCGCAGTTCCAAAGTCAGAATTGAATCCACGGCCATACTGTTTACATCAATTGACGTTTGGCGGCGGTACACTGGCCGTGATTCATTCCAACTTCGTGGATATGTCCTTGCGTCTGTGAGTGAGAAAACACATATGCCGTCTGAAAGTTACTCCCGGATATATCAATTGAAGCAGCATGGTATTTTTGTCGTCATGATGATGGTTTTCGCGCTGTCTCTGGTTTCCTGTGCCGGAAATACCGCCGCGATGCAGCCGGATACCGCGCTTGCCGGTTCTTCGAAGATACACTGGTTTCCCAGAATTGAACCGGAAAAACTCCTTCACCAGAAAGGCGTTTACTTCATCGACGGCCTGAAGGGATATCCGCAAACGACGGATTACACCTGCGGGCCGGCGGTGCTGATGGAGATATCGCAGTTTTATCACCTGAATCACATCATCCTGAACCAAGCCACCGAGATGAGAATCGCGCACGAAGCCGGCACCCGAAGTATGGATGTGCTGGCGTCCGGCGGAAAACCCGGCACCACGCCGGACGAGATGAAACGCTGGCTGGAGACGCACGGCTTCGATGTCCGGCTGACCTATGAGGATAAGGAAGACGGAAGTGCGTTGCAGCGGCTCAAAGAAAATATCATGAAGGGAATTCCCACCATCGTTGAATGGGCGTATCTGGGAGGACACTGGGAGATTGTGGTTGGGTATGATACCCGAAACAATGACAACCCGTGGGACGATGTCCTCGTCATGGCGGATTCATACGATAAATACGACGATTATCCGGATGGATATTCCTTTGTTAACGCCAACAGTTTTTACTGGCTGTGGTACGATGCCTTCTACTTTGATAAATTGACCTGGAGAACCATGATTACAGCGACGCCCCACACAGCGGCGAAATGAAAATCATCTATTACTGCCAGCATGTTCTGGGAATGGGACATTATTTCCGGAGCCTTGAAATATGCAAAGCTTTCAGCGGTCATGATATCATTCTGGTGTCCGGCGGCATGCCGATGGATGCACCGGTTCCGGAGCATGTCCGCGAGGTGGCGCTGCCTGACCTGCATATGGATCCGAATTTCAGCAGATTTGAAACCACTGCCGGTGCTTCAGGGGATATTGACAATGTCAGGCATCTCCGTCAACGGATGCTGCAAGAGCTGGTCATGTCCGAATGTCCGGATGTTTTTATGGTGGAATTGTTTCCATTCGGGCGCAAGGCATTCGGGTTTGAGCTGATGCCGGTGTTGACGGCTGTTCACGAGTCATCGCACCGCGTTACACGGGTTGTGTGCAGCCTTCGGGACATTCTGGTTGAAAAAAAAGATGTCCAGGCGTATGAAGACCGGGTGGTGACGCTCTTAAACCGGTGGTTTGATGCTTTGCTCATTCATTCAGATCCCCGTCTGGTGAGGCTGGATGAAACGTTTTCCCGGATAGCGGATATCCGAATTCCCGTGATTTATACGGGGTTTGTCACACCGCACCCACAGCCGGAAGATCGAAGCGCCATTCGGCGCCGTCTGGGTATCGGGGATGCAGACACGCTGATTGTGGCCAGTGCCGGGGGCGGCCGGGTGGGGTTTGCGCTTCTGGATGCGGTTTCCCGCGCGGTTCAGGCTCTTGCCGATGAGACCGTCCATCTTCAGGTGCTGACGGGGCCGTTTATGGAAGAGACTGAGGTGCAAACGCTTCAGAAAATGGCTTCGGGGCGAATCTGGATTTCGCGATTTACGCCGGATTTTCCTGCATGGTTGTCCGCCGCCGACCTGTCTGTCAGCATGGCTGGATACAACACCTGTATGAACATTATGGCGGCAGGGGTACGCTCTCTGGTGTGGCCGTTTTCCCAAAACCGGGAGCAGAGGCTCCGCGCCGAAAAGATCGCAGCCAAAGGCGGGATGCGGATTCTTGAAGATATAGATCTTAAGCCGGAGCGTCTGGCCGGGCTCATCACACAGTCGCTTTCGGATGCTGCCCGGCGTGAATGCGGCGTGAATCTGAACGGTGCGGTGTACACGGCAGCGTGGGTCGCCAACTGGATTGGAAACGGAGATTCACCTCATGTATCGTAGCGTATCCGCTGTCTGGAAGATACCGCCTGAAATCGTCCGGTCGCAATTTGAGGCTGATATCAAGCCGCTCATCGTTTCCATGAGAAAAAGCGCACCGGTTCGTTTTTTTTTCAGAGCCGATGATATCGGTATTTCCGGAAAGAAATTTTTGCGTTTGATGGAGATTTTCCATCGCTTTCAAACCCCGCTCAGTCTGGCTGTGGTGCCTGCCTGGATAACCGTGGAGCGCTGGGAGAGCATTCATGCGCTGGATCGTCTGTCGCCGGAGCTGTGGTGCTGGCATCAGCACGGGTGGCGTCATCTCAATCATGAAGTTCAGGGGAAAAAACAGGAATTCGGGCAGACCCGTTCTGAGGAACAGCTTGAACGGGATATTCTATCCGGACGTGACAAGCTGAAGCGGATACTTCATGATCGCTTTACGCCGGTGTTCACTCCGCCCTGGAACCGCTGCGATGTCCGGGCGCTTGCCATTTTAAAAGAGCATGGATATCTTGGGGTCTCGCGTCACTGCCGCAGTTTGCCCCTGGCGCCGGACGGGCTGCCGGATTTTCCGGTGATTATTGATCTTCACACCCGTCGTGAAACAACACCGGAAGCCGGGTGGAAAGCGCTTCGGGAGGAATTTTCCGCGTCGGCTGCCGCTGTTTCCGGCATCTGCGGGGTTATGATTCATCACCAGCGAATGAACGCTGCGGCGTTCTTGTTTCTGGAACTGCTTCTTGGTATGCTTCAGGACACGGCAGCCGTTCAGTGCCTGCATCTGGGCGATCTGGTGTATCATGCGTAACGCCATTGTCATTACCTCTATTTTCCCGCCGACGCCGGCGGTCCGTCAGTGGGCTGCCTTGAGCGATTGGCGTGTGGTGGTCGTGGGAGACCGGAAAACGCCGGAGAACTGGCGGTGTGAGCCGGTCACGTTTGTTTCGGCGCGGGCTCAGGAAGCAGCGCCGTTTCGTATTGCGGGGCGTCTTCCCTGGAACCATTACGCTCGTAAAATGCTGGGATATCTCATGGCGGCTCAGCAGGGGGCTCAGGTGATCGTGGATACCGATGATGACAATATCCCGAAACCGGACTGGGCTTTCCCCGATTTTGAAGGAAGTTTTCGCGTTTTGCCGCAGGGCCTGGGATTTATCAACATCTACACCTGTTTTACAAGGC
>DAIEFO010000159.1 GCA_027325475.1 Desulfobacteraceae bacterium
TTATTGCCCTGCCGGGAAGCGAACACACAGGTTCGCCCGTACAGCTTGACCTGATGGATGATCATGGTCAGATATGCAGATAGTAAGCAAGAAAAGTGCCATTTACAGACGAGAAAGAGATGGGGACGCAGTGCGATCACTGCATGGGGATTTATTCCGAAATCGTCATCCAGGGTTCACATGAAGTCAGATCACTGACGAACTCCGCCAGAAGACGCAGTTCATCGGTATTAAAAGCCTGAGAGGTCTGCGCATATACCGTCAAAACGCCTGCCACCTCGTGCTGAGGATGAACAATCGGCAGACTGACCACGGATGTATATTCAAGGCGCCGGGCATCCTCCCTGCAGAAAGCCGCGGACGGTTCGTTCATGATGTCATGGATAAGCGCCGGATGCCGGTTTTGGATGGCTCTGCGCACAGGACTGTATTCGGTATCCATCCAGAACGCCGGAACCGTATCTGTCAGCCCGCTCCCGGACCATGCCTTTATGACCAATGTCCCGGATTTTCCGGAAAGATATCCCATCCATGCCGTATGGTATTTTCCGGTTTCAACCAGGACATCGGTAATTTGCTGACTCAGGTGATTTACGTTCACGGGCGCCAGCATCATGCGATGGCAGCCGATGATGGCGGCCATGAGGTGATTGGTACGCACCAGGCGATGTTCGACCTGCTGGTGATACGCCGTCAGACGGTTAAAAACACCCGCCAGCGCTTCAAAACCTTTTACAGCGCTCAGTTGCACATTCAGCTCCCCCTTAAGAATCCGCTGCATGGTATTTTCAAGAGAACGTGTAAAAACAGAATTTCTACGATGAATCCACCCTGTCAGGCATCCGGCAAGCACCATGAATGCCGCAGATATCCGGATCAGCATTCTGGAATGATCAAGATTTCCCGAAATATTTTTTTCATGATGGATAACGATCGCTTTTGAAGCACGGCTCTGCCACAGCGCCTGTTCCAATGGAACCGACACTGTCCAGATCAGCAGCAAGACTGCCGCCACATGGAATATCACGGTCAGATATATCAGGCACCGGCCTCGTCCCCCCGCCGTACTTTCAGGAAATACAAGCTTTCGGCCGCCTCCGGAAATCATCTGATTCTGCCGTAACCCTCGATTCATCCCTCTCATTGCCGTTCAATCGCTCCGGCGGGCATACACATTTTGCAAGGCGCATATCCTTCGAAAAACGCATCCCATTTCCGGTGAAAGACCACCCGGTTTCTATAGGATGTTTTACGGCCCAACGGGCAGGTTTTCAGATGAAACCGTCGCGATCTTTGATTGCCGATGTAGGTATCCGGCGTTTCGCGCCAGTTCCGCCACATTCCCTTTCCCGCCGTCATGGCTTCCTGCTGGGTCTTCAGCAGCAGCGCATTGCAGGTGATATTGGGAAATACATACAGAACATGCGCCAGACCGCTTCGGACGAGTTCCTGATTTACCAGAGTGCCGTCTTTTAAAAAAACGTAGGCCAGCGTGCGCTGAAAGCGGTCTGTTTTTTCCCTGTCCAGTTGCAGACGAATGGCCTGATGGAGTACCAGTCGCCGGTTAAAGAGGCTGGCTTCCGGACCGAAAGGCTCTGCCGGCAGATTATCATGAGCGATTTCCGGCGCATTAATGCCGATGTATCGGATTTTAGCACCATCATCGAGTACGATGGTATCGCCGTCATCCACCCAGCGTACCGCATGAAACTCTTCCGCAGAGGCCCACAGGGCCAATCCTGCCAGAATCAATATCACATACAGAAAAACAGCTTTCACATTTCGCATGGAAGCCTCTCTTCTTCCGAAACGCCACAGTGCCGCGCGGCACTTTCATCCAGCATTTTAAAAAGCCCGCCCCGGCTTTCCGGTGTAAATCCCAGGGTTGTCTCCCAGATATCGTCGTCTTCCATACAGTAATAGACCAGAACATCCGGTGCGCATGCTTTGATCCAGCCGATCAGTTTGCGATAAAATTCGCGGCGGACAGGTTTGAAATACCGCATCTTCGCATCCAGCCCGGAAATAAATTCGCCATAAATAATGGTGGAATCCGAAAACCGGTTCTGAATGATGGTCTTTAACGCCGGAATGAACCGGAACGTTCCCACACTGATCCAGACCACGTTATCCGCGGAAATATATGAAAACAGCTTTTGAATCACCTGCCGGTATTCATCCTCACATCCGTCATACAGCACCACCGGATCGAAATGAAACGCCAGCGGATATCCCCACGATTCGCAGGATGCCGCGGCCCGGAGCCTTGCCTCCAGTGACGTTGTACGGCGCTCCTGCTCCCGGATCACCCGTTCGGTGTTGAGTGACCAGGCGCAAATGGTTTTCCGGTTATGCGTATAATTTTTTAGCCGCTGGATATCGGTGGTCTTGGTTTTCAGCTCCAGCACCGCCCGGCTCTGCGAAGCGAACAACGGCACCAGAACCGATGAAAAAGCGGCTGGATGTTCCCAGATCATGCTGTCCGTAAATTCGCCGGTGCCGATTCTGCTGATGCCGGGTTTTTGAAATTCCGCCTGCAGCTCCTGCATCATATCCCCGTGATTCATAAAAAACTGAAGCACCGGCGGATGGAAATACGCCTGAAGGATGCAGTAGGAACAGTCCATGGTGCAGAATGTACCGATATGAAGAATTTTGTAGCCGCAACAGATGTACGAGCGCGTTCCGGGACAGTCCCGGATAAAAGCGCCCTTGTTCCGGGTCAAAAACAGGGTTTCTTTTCCTCTCTGGACAGGATCATCCGCACGGGATATCCAGTCAAAAACCTCGGTGGCGCTCTGAACCACCTTTCCCGCCATCCCAAGGCGGGACTGAATCTTCTCCACCCCAGGTTCGCCCTGCACCTGCGTATCAATAAATAATGTCGTAATATTCATGAAATCCTGCTGTCATTGTGTATTTGACGCCTTCGTAAAAAATCCATATGTAATACGGTCACAGCATGCGGATTTTTTACGAAGGCGTCAAATATATTTTATTGTTCTTGAAACTCTTAAGGTATTTTGTTAATCGTAAACAGATAATAACCGTATAAAGGTCAGAATTCCAATGGCAGCGTAACCCGGTCAAATTTTCCTCATCTGGGAAATTATTCATTCTAATGCTTCCGCATCAAATTCAATGGAGTTTGACATGCCAGAAAAAACCATCTTCAGTATCTGCGGTATGTGTTCTGTTCACTGTCCTGTGCAGGTGAATGTCGTCAATGGTGAATGTTCATTTATTCAGGGTAATCCGAATGTCCCCGGCATCAAGGGGGCACTGTGTGCGCGCGGCGCCGCGGGTCCTGAATTCGTCAGAGACAATGAAAGGCCCCAGTTTCCGATGGTCCGAAAAGGCCTGCGCGGCGAAGGCCGGTGGGCGAGGGTTTCCTGGGATGAAGCTCTGAATACTGTTGCCGAAAAAATAACGGATATCCAGGGCCGTCATGGACGTGAAAGTTTCATGTGGTCCGACAATGGCGGAGAATTTTCCGATCTCTTCACAGCCTTTGTCCGCGGTCTGGGTTCTCCCAATTATCATACGAGCAACGCCGTCTGCGACATCAATGTTCATCACGCCTGCCAGTCGCTGTTTGGTTTTGGAAATGATGCGTTTGTATATGATTACAAGAAAGCCAAGTATGTTGTTCTCCAGACCCGGAATCTTTTCGAATCCATCGACATCCAGGACGTCAATCATCTTCTGGACAGCCTGGAGGCCGGATGTAAACTGGCGGTCATAGACATCCGGACAACGATATCCTCCGCAAAAGCAGACTGTTTCCTGATGATCAGGCCGGGAACCGATTATGCCCTCAATCTGGCAGTCATCCACGTCCTGTTGAATAGCCACCTTTATAACGCCTCGTTTGCGCAGACATGGATCAAGGATATCAATGCGCTGAAAGCTTTTGTGGCGCCTTATACGCCGGAATGGGCCGAAACTGAAACCGGCGTCAAAGCCGATATCATCGTGCAATTCGTCAAAGAGATAGCCCATTCGGCGCCATCTGTCATCTGGCATCCAGGTCAGATGACCGCCCGGTATGCGGATTCTTTTTATGTGTGCAGAACGGCGTTTATCATCAACGCCCTGCTGGGCTCCATCGGCGCTAAAGGCGGGTTGGCGCTTGCTGCGTCACCCGAGGATACCGGACACAAGGGCCTAAAAAAATTGACGGAGTTGCTGCCTGAAGTTACAACCGCTCGTGCAGATGGCGCAGGCGGCTCACGCCCGCTCTTCGATCCCCGAAAGGGGCTGCTGCATCTGGCGATCAACGCCGTTGAAACCGGTGAACCATATCCGGTAAAAGCCTATATGTGTTTCGGTCATGACCCACTGGCTTCATTGCCGGATCCTGCGGCGCTGTTTCAGATACTGAACAAGCTTGAATTCATCGTCTGCGCCACCTCTAACTGGTCCCAAACCGCATGGAATGCGGATATCGTGCTTCCGGTATCCCCATATCTGGAGCAGGAGAGTATTATCGTTCAGCATAACGGCCTCAAGCCTGATTTCCGCGTTCGGTTCCGTTGCGTGGATCCCCGGCTGGATACCCTGTCGGACTGGGAAATTATTTCAGGCCTTTCAAAACGCCTTGGAATATCCGCCCTGTCTTTTGCCAGTATCCAGGATATCTGGAAATATCAACTTCAGGATACGGATGTTTCGCTGGATCAGTTTTATGAAACAGGCATTGTGGATTTTTCCGAAAAACCCGTCCGCAAGGCGCTTACCGATCAGACATTCACAACGGCGAGCCATCAGATCGAAATCGTCAACCCTCGATGGGAAGCCGCCCAGATATCCTCACTGAAACCCTACGAGCCCCGAAAACGTCCAGAATCCGGCCGTTTCAGACTGACTGTCGGCAGATGCGCGCTGCATTCTCAGGGACATACCATCAATAATCCCAGACTCTTTCCCCAAATGCCCGAAAACGCTTTGTGGATCAATACCGCTGCCGCCCAAAGCCTTGGCGTATCTGATGGTGACAGCGTCGTGGTTTCCGCCAACGGAACTTCTGCGGAAATCACCGCCAAGGTGACGGAACATATCCATCCGGAAGCTGTTTTCATGATCCACGGATTTGGCCGCAGCATTCCGGCGGAATCAAGAGCGTTCCACAAAGGGGTCGCCGACAATTCCCTGATGATTGGAGGTCTGAATCAGTGGGATGCCGCCGGTGGCGGTATCGCATTTCAGGAGCATTTCATATCGGTGAAAAAAGCATGATATCCTGATTGTTATGTTATGAACTTCGCAATAAAGCCTCCCTCCGGGAGGCTTCAGTTTTTATCAGACAATGAATCCCACCACATTTATTTTGTGATGCTTTCATATGGGCATCGTGAACGGTTATGGGCAACAAAAACAAGAAAAGCCGCAAAGGGCGGACAAATCCGCAACAGAAAATCTCTCAGCTTCCCGTCGAGCAGCTTGTGGCACAGGCTCGAAATGCTCTGGATAAAGGCAAAGCGC
>DAIEFO010000015.1 GCA_027325475.1 Desulfobacteraceae bacterium
CTTTGCGTCGCAGTCATGGGTACGTTGATTCCAGGACTTTATATCAGGCGCGTATCGAAGCAGGTCAAGAGCGCCGATGATCGTCGACGGCTACGCATGAAGTCCCAAAATATTCTTGAATTGTTACAAGGAGAAGACAGTCCTTTTGGAGGCTTGGGAATGGATGAATTGAAGATGATCGAACAGGTGGCTGAAGAATGCGCCGACCTGTTCCAACGCTCCAGTTCGTGTGTAGAGGGCAGGAACGGTCAACTATCCCTTCGCCACCATGGCCTGCATCGACTCAGCAACAGGAAACTGGCTGCTCTTACGGCAGTTCATAATTATTTCATAAGCCGCAGAGACGGGACTACGCCCGCCGAAAGATTCTTCAGAAACAAGCCGAAGGATATGTTCGAGTTTTTGCTCAGCAATATTGATCTGCCCGGTAGACCGGCGCGGTGTCGGTCATAGACCTGTGGCCGAAACGATGATCAAGGCCATTTTAACTTATTGATAAGTTACCATAAAATCTGCTAACAAATTGAAATAATGGGATAACGCCCAGTTATAAATATTTTATTTATTATGTCAGAATGTTATATATTTTTGTCCAATTTCGTGAATTGCGTCGTATTGCATCGTAGCGTATAATCAATGCGATTAATAACAAACAAGCACATTCATCTTTTTGTAATGTTCACTTATTTATAATTCTGATCTCGCTCTTTGATTTTTGGAATTTTTTTTCTGCCACCTGAGTTCGGTTGTCAACTCTTGTCAGTTTCAATTTGCCATCAGGCTGAATTAAACAGAAAGTCATAGTCGAAATAATTCTGGGGGATACCCAAAACCGCCAGGATGTCTTTTGGGACATCCGTCAGTTTGGATACGAACCCGAATGTTTCTCCAGTTGGCTCTGCGATTGGTGTACTCGTTTTTGTACTGGTCTTTGTGAGACTGCATGGCCTCTTCAAGCGAGATGTCGTTTTTGTTGGTAATCAGCGGATAATAACCGCATCGGCCAAGTGTCTTATCGAAGTGCTCTTGATGGAAGATCAGTTTGGCAGAGAAAAGATTCGTAGTGACGGCAACTTTTTCATCTCCATTTTTTGAAGCCCGACCTCGGCGCTTGTTTTTAAAGGTGATGACAGGCTCATTGTGGATTTCAAAGTCGAAAAAGTTCTGAGATTTGTTTTTCCTCAAAAGGCCTTGACAGGCTTTTTCGGTAGCTTCATGGGTTTTCAGATGATAGGCGCCCAGTTTTGACACAAGATCATCGAACTGCTTTCGGGTCTTTTCAACATGTCGATTGAGCGTTTGCATGGTCCGGAAACAAGGGCCGTGATCAAAAAGAATGATCATTCGAAACGGATACTCTTTGTCGTTATGAGCAATCGTCAATGGCGTCTCAAAGCCCCGGTTGAAACGTTCCTTTTTGTGATGTTAAAGAACGTAAGGGACTCGGCATTTTCAAATTTTCCGTTTATATTTATAACTATGTCTTTAAAATTATGAATACAATAATTTAAAACAGGTAATTTAGTTTTTTCTTTGTCCCTAAGACCATATTTTGACCCAGGCATCGACTACGGGGAGCTTATGGTAGACCGGAACGCTCCCCGATGGCTTCAGGCTTTAAAGAAGTTCGGTTACCTGCCACAAACAGTATAGCCGAATCATTTTGCCAAAAACAAATCGTTTTGCCATGCACTGTTAAAGGCATTTGACAGTGATAGGGATAGTATTTTCTGAACTGGTAGCATTTTCACGGTAAATGCCCAGAAACAGGCATGTACGGGAAATATACACCAATTATCTGTTTTTTCTGCCGCGCATGCGGCTTCGTCCAACGAATGACAGTCAACGTGGCAGACACATCTTTTCCAGGAGGATTCATTATGAAAAATTATTTACTGATAGCAGTTTTGCTGTCAGGATTTCTTGGTGGGTGTGCCGCATATCAGGCCAGGCCACTGGATATGACCGCAGATATGGCGCATCGGATTCCTTCTCTGACAGAGAACGCTTCAAAAATTTCACTGTTAAAGTCCGACTCAAACCATTTCAATCCGGATGATGGTCTGGATATTGAAGAAGTCGCTATTTTGGCTGTCGCCAACAACCCGGCTTTAAAGCTGGCTCGTGATGATGTTAAAATTGCCCGTTCCAAAGCTCTTGACGCTGGCCTGCTGCCCAATCCTCAACTTAGTGCAGGTCTGGATTTTCCTACCAGCACCACACCTGGATCTACGTTTACCGCGACAAATTTCGGCCTAAGTTATGATCTAGCGCCTCTCCTGACAAGAAACACCGCCAAAGAGATCGCTGAAAGCGATATTCGTGAAGCCGACATGGTGCTTCTGTGGCAGGAATGGCAAGTTATCAGCCAGGCTCGCATGCTGTTTGCAAAAAGCTGCTATCAGAAAAAACTCTTCCAGGTGCTGACAACGTACAGAAATATTCTGTCAGACCGTCATGCGCGTATTCAAAAAGCGTTCAAGGATGGCAACCTGACGCTGGACAGCACCACAAACGATCTTTCTGCGTTTCTGGATATACACCGTCAGATAGATGAACTTACCCGGCAAATCCATCAGACTCATTGTGAACTATCCCGCCTTATGGGCCTATCACCGGATGTCACTCTCAACCTGGTAGGTAATGTAACACTTCAGAATATTGATAAAAACCAGATCAATTCCATGCTGGATCAACTGGCTTACCGACGCCCGGATTTGCTGGCGCTGAAGGCTGGCTATGAAACTCAGGATCTGAAATACAGGCAGTCCATCATCCAGCAGTTTCCGGCAATTTCCGTCGGTATTACCCAGGCCAGCGACACCAGCAACGTTCACACCATTGGCCCTTCCATCACCCTGAGCCTGCCTCTATTCAACCAGCACCAGGGGAAAATCGCCATTGAAAAGGCCAGCCGCAAACGCCTTTACGATGAGTTTGAAAACCGGCTGATGAATGCCCGCAGCACTATCTCACAAATATTAGCGGATCAAAGTCTGCTGAAAACACAGCTAAAAACCGTTTCTTCGACAACGACATCCCTCAAAAATGCCGTCGATGATGCAGAAAAAGCGTATGCAACAGGCAATATCACTGAACTCGCCTATACAGCGTTATATGCCCGTCTGTTTCATAAAACGTTGGAGCAACTTAATCTGGAACAGGCTTCTGTCGAACAGCGCATTGCCTTGCAAACACTTCTGGGCAGTAATTCCTACATGACTTGTAATGGTAAAAGGAAACCGTAATGAAGAAACTACTGGCAACTGTAATTATATTGTGGATGACAGGCCATATCGCGATGGCGCTGGCAGAAACGTCCGCCCTCGTCAAAACCGGAATGATGGAGAAAAGGACGTTATCCAGCAGTTTGGAAGTATACGGTACGATCAGCCCCGACCCCCGGTATGTGGAAGCTATCAGTCTTGCACGGGCAGGAAAAGTTTCCCGGATTATGGTAACGACAGGACAGATCGTTAAACGTGGCTCACAGCTTCTGGAATTTTCTACCGATCCTGCTGAATCAGCGGCATATGAACAAGCAAAATTATCTGTGGATTATTTACAAAAAGAATTGCAGCGCACTGAAATGATGGTGCAGCAGCATCTATCCACGCAGACCCAATTGGCAACCGCCCGCAAATCATTTGCCGATGCCCTCAGCAATCTCGATATCCTCCGGAAACAAGGGAAAGAGACCCTGACAGAAAAGATAACTGCTCCTTTTGCCGGAATCATCACCCGGCTGGATGTAAATGCAGGAGACCATGTTCCCCCCAAGACATTACTGCTGCATCTGGCAAAAAGCGATTCTCTCATGGCAGATATGGAAGTAGAACCCGAAGAAATTTATCAGGTCAAGACTGGAATGCTGGTTCATATCCGATCCATATTTGACAGAAGCCAAATGGTGAAAGGCCGAGTGTTCAGTATTAACGGCGTTATTAATCCTCAGACACGAAGGGTGAGTGTCCTGGTGCAGCTCTTTGATCATCCGGCAGAACACTTTATCCCAGGCATGTATATTTTAGGAGAAATCATTACAGGAAAACAGACTTATCAGGTTGTACCTCGTTCCGCGGTGCTCCGGGATGAAAAAGGCGCCTATATTTATCAGATATCCGATAGTCACGCTATCCGAATCAATGTCACAACAGGAAAAGAAACTGATCGTGTGATAGCTGTCCAAGGCCACTTCAATCCATCCTTAAAAATTGTGGTACAGGGTAATTACGAGCTGGAAGACAAAATGATGGTTCGGGAGGATGCAAAATGAATATCACACGCTGGATTCAGGCACATCGCCGTTCCATTTTATTTTTGCTGGTTTTATTGGCTGCCACTGGCATCGTATCTTCTTTCAACCTTCCGATTTCGTTGTTTCCCAATGTGGATTTCCCACGAATTGTCGTTTCACTGGATGCAGGAGACCGGCCTGCCGAACAAATGGCGCTTCAGGTAACCCGACCCGTGGAAGAAGTTGTACGCAGGGTGCCAGGGCTTGTCGATGTGCGTTCTACAACCAGCCGCGGCAGCGCTGAAATTTCCATCAATATGGAATGGGGGACAAATATGGCAGAAGCCACCCTCCAGGTCAATGCCGCTATTATGCAAATCCTGTCCCGATTGCCAGCAGGAACATCGATCATCACCCGACGCATGGACCCTACAGTATTCCCGATTATCGCTTACAGTCTGACATCCCCCACCACATCGTTAACGGACTTGAGAGATATCGCCCAGTACCAGCTTAGACCATTACTTTACGGAGTGAATGGTGTAGCACAGGTGGACGTCAGCGGTGGAACCCGGGAAGAATATCGGGTATCCGTAGATCCAGCCCGCCTTCAAGCATACGGAATCGCTCTGGACGATGTGGCCAGGACATTGAACGCCGCCAATGTGGTGATGGCCGTCGGTAAAATAGAAGACCATTATAAACTTTATCTGGTAATATCCGACACACGGTTTGACAATCTGGACCAAATCCGGAAAACAATTCTTAAAAGCGGCAAAAACGGCATCGTACGGCTGGAAGATGTAGCCACAATAACGACCTCAACGGTACCGCAGTGGATTCGTGTCACCGCCGATGGACGTGATGCCGTGCTGCTCCAAGTGTATCAACAACCCGGCAGCAACAGTGTGGAAATCGCCAAAAATGTCAAAAAGAAACTTGACGCCTTCCGCTCGCAGTTACCCAAAGGTGTCACCATTGCGAACTGGTATGACCAGAGCAGACTGGTGATAGACTCTGCAAGCAGTGTACGAGATGCCATCCTGATTGGCATTGTTCTTGCTATGCTGGTGCTGCTGGTATTCCTGCGCAATCTGAAAATCACCCTGATTGCCTTAATCGTTGCTCCGACAACATTAGCCGCTACAGTCGTTATGCTCTACGCACTTGGGATGAGTTTCAATATCATGACGCTGGGCGGCATGGCGGCTGCCGTCGGACTGATCATTGATGATGCCATTGTCATGGTCGAACATATTGTCCGCAGGCTCAGAGGGGAAACCAGCCAGCATCATGGCGTCGTGATGACCGCCGCCATAGAATTTTTCCGACCTCTCTGCGGCTCCAGCGCCGCCACCCTGATCGTTTTTCTTCCATTGGCATTTTTATCCGGAGTTACGGGAGCTTTTTTCAAAGCGTTATCGCTTACCATGGCTTCCGCCCTGTTTATTTCCTTTCTGATTACATGGCTGGCCGTACCGATTCTGGCAGAGCATTTTTTAACTGAAAAAGATGCCTCCCAAGAAGAAAGCGGCCGTTTTACCCGCTGGCTGCATGACCGTTACGAATATCTGATAACGCGGTTCCTGACCCATCCCACGCTCATTTTACTTCTGATTGTACCCGTTATCGGCACAGGCTGGGTAGCATTCCGCCATGTAGGCTCCGGTTTCCTGCCCGCTATGGACGAAGGCGGATTCATTCTGGATTATCGCAGTGCACCCGGGACAGCCCTGGCTGAAACAGATCGATTGCTGAGACAGGTGGAAAAAATCATTCAATCCGTTCCGGAAGTCGATACCTATTCGCGACGTACAGGCACAGGACTTGGCGGTGTTATGACCGAAGCCAATGAAGGAGATTTTTTCGTCCGTCTCAAGCCCATGCCGCGACGCCCCATAGAGCAAGTTATGGATGAGATTCGCAATCGTGTCCGTCAGCAGGTACCCGGTCTTGATATCGGCATGGCCCAATTGATGGAAGATCTTATAGGTGATTTGACAGCAGTTCCACAACCTGTTGAAATAAAATTGTTTTCAGATAATGCCGACGCACTCCAGAAAACAGCCAGAAATATTGCCGGTAAATTAAAGAGTATCAAAGGGATCGTTGAAATCCGGAACGGGATCAATCCGGCAGGCGACGCACTGGAAATCCATGTCGATCGCGGTAAAGCTGCTCTTGAAGGCGTTGATCCCGAAGCTGTAACGAAGCTTCTTCAAACATATCTGAGCGGTACCGTCACCACTAAAGTGCAGCGCGGGGTGAAGATGGTCGGCGTCCGGGTCTGGATCCCCTATCGATTCCGCAGTACGGACCGGGACATCGATCGGTTGCAGCTTCGAGCGCCGGACGGGCACCTGTTTCCTCTCAATCGGGTAGCCCGCATTATTCCATTGATCGGTCAGCCGCAGATCAGCCGTGAAAATCTCAAGCGTATGCTGGCGGTCACCGCTCGAATCAGCGGCCGGGATATGGGATCCGTGATACACGATGTCAAACATCTCATGATGCAACCAGGGATGCTGCCAAAGGGAATGTATTATGAACTGGGAGGGCTTTATCAGCAGCAACAGATCGCATTCAAAGGGCTGGAGGGGGTTTTTGCCGCAGCCGTAGCACTGGTCTTTCTGCTGCTTCTTTTTTTGTACGAAAATTTTCGAGTGGTCATCTCTATCATGTCCATTCCACTTCTGGCGGTGTCCGTTGTTTTCATAGGCCTCTGGGCGACCGGCATCGAACTGAATATTTCCGCCATTATGGGGATGACCATGATCATCGGTATTGTCACAGAAGTCGCCATATTTTATTTTTCCGAATACCTTGACCTTGTCATGGATATGGACCACCGACAGGCATTGATTACAGCCGGTAAAAATCGTATGCGGCCTATCGCGATGACCACATTTGCAGCCATCCTGACACTGCTTCCCCTGGCTTGTGCGATCGGTCAGGGCTCTGCCATGCAACAACCGCTGGCGGTAGCTATCATTTCAGGACTTACAGTGCAATTGCCACTGACGCTGCTGGTAATGCCGGTGCTGTTTGATATCATGAAGAAGAAATAGGATTTGACTTTCTGCGAAGCCATCAAAATTCAGATTTCATCACTTCCGCCAATGGATATACAGCGCAGGAATCAGATTGGTGCTGAGCAATGCGCTCCAGAGGATGCCACCACCAATGACCACAGCCAGCCCTTGCTCGGGCGCCGCCCCTTGTCCCCATCCCAGTGCTGTCGGAAGCATACCAAGGATGGCTGTAATCGTGGTAAGCACAATAGGCCGGAACCGGACCCGTATGGCTTCTTTCACAGCGTCTTCCGGAGACGCACCGGCTGCCTCGCTGCGACGCGCATAAAAAAGCAGCACAATGCCATGGTTCAGACAAATCCCCACCAGGGCGAGAAATGCTACCAGACCGGTGGCATTTAACCCCACACCGCTAATAATCAGAGCGGCCGCGCCACCGGTGAAGGCCAGAGGAATCTGCAACAACAGCAGCCCCGGTACAAGCAGATTGCCGAACTGTAAAATCAGAATGCCCAGCATGAGAAGAAATGCTGCAATGGCTGCAATTCCGAGACTGATGGCCGCATTTTCGATTTCCGGGAACAGCCCGCCAAAGCTGATGCGGTAGCCGGGCGGCAGGTAAAAATCGCCCAGAGCACGCCTGGCTGCAATGATCGTATGCCCTAGGGTACCGGTTGGTGTGGCCAGGATTTCCAGAGCTCGTACCCCGTTGATATGGCGGATTTGATTGGGTGTCGAAACCAGCATCAGCGTTGCCAGTCTTCCCAATGGCGTCCACCCCTGGGTACGAATCGGCAGTTCAGCGATGGAACGAAGAGACTTTTCCGATGCATCGGCCATACGCACGTATAAAATCAGTGGAGCATTTCCATCAGGAACGTCTGCCACTACTTCACCCGCCAGAAGCGGCCTGATCTGAGCATAGACATCCGATGGAGTCAGCCCATAAGCAGCAAGTGCCAACGGTTTAAACCGAATCTGTAACTGCGTAACAGGATAGGCATCGTTGTTGAAAATATCGGTCAAAGCAGGTACCCGGCGCAGCCGGGTGACCATCTTGTCCGAAAGAGTCCGAAGCATCTCAATCCGACTTCCGAATAAACGGATGACAAAGGGTTGAGGCAAGCCGGACAGGCTTTCGCCAACCCGTTCAAGTGTAGGCGTTCCCATCGAAAACTGGACTCCCCTAGTACGGCTCTCGAAAAGCAACCGTTCTCCGATACGATCCAGGCTGTTTACTGCAATATCGGGTTTAAGCGCAATCTGAATTTCACCGGCAAAAGCCGGCTCGGTGTAAGCGCTCCCGGCAGGAGAGCCGATGCGCGCAAAGGTATGCGCCACGGCCGGATCATCCCGCAATCGCCGAACGATGCTCCGAACTGCGGTTAAGGTGTCAGACAAGGAACTGCCCGGAGCCAGAGTGAAGCTTTCCAACATCACCCCTTCATTCGGGAGAGGAATAAAATTGACTGGAACGATTACCAGACCGGCTAAAGAAATAATGAACAGAACGATACAGATCGTCAGGCTCAGGCGCGGGAATCGCACCATCCTGTCAAACAGATGTCTGTTCAAGCGACACATATGATCAAGAACCCGACCTGCCACCGTCGGAGTCGTGCGTACATGGGCATTTATAAAGCCAAGCCCCAGCGGAATCAGGCTCAACGAAACGAATAGTGAAGCCAGCAAAGCAATCGCCATGGCAAGCGCAAAGGGAATAAAAAACAATCCTGCCAGACCGCCGATAAAAAGAAGCGGCAGAAAGACAAATACCGTGGTCAGCGTGCCGGTAATATCAGGGCCAACAATATCAAAAAGTCCCACCCTGATCCCTTCCCAATGTGCGGCTCCTTTTTCCCAGCGACGATAGATACTCTCCAGCACAATAATGGCGTCGTCGGCCAAAAGTCCCACAGCCACGCTCAAGGCTCCAAAAGTCATCAGATTAAGGCTTTGACCCAAAGCATACAACCCGGCAATGCATAGCAGCAGAGACAGCGGAATGCTGAGCGTCAGTATCCATATACCCCGCCCCGCTCCCAGAATCCAGAACAGCACTCCAATAGCCAGCCCAGCACCGATAAGCAGGTTACGACCCAGATCGGAAGCGATGAGGTGTACCAGATGCCCTTGACTGTAGGTCCGTATCCAGTGTACACCCGAAGGGAGCTGATCCAGCGTTCTCTGAAGTGTCTGCGCCACGGCATGGGTGACAGGGAGGGTTGAAGCTCCGGGCTGTTTGAAGACAGTCAAGGCGATACTCGGTTGCCCATCCAGGGAAACGGCGTTATGGGCAGGAACAGGCGCTCGCACGATACGGGCAAGGGCCCGCAACGGAATTTTTTCTTTGGACGCCACTACTGGAATTTCAGAAAGTTCGCCAATACGCTTTGGCAGGTTACGCGCTTCGATAAGAATATCCTGATGCCCTGCGGTCAGGTAGCCTCCGGAACCCAGTAAAACCTGTTGACGGATGGCACTGACAATGCTCGTAATGGACACCTGATAGTGTCGCATGGCTTCGAGGTCGGGCTGTATCCAGAGGGACTCATCGCCGGAGCCGTAAACCTCCACCCGCTGAACACCGGGTAGAGAACGCAGCGCCGGAGCCACCCGGGTACGAATTGCACGTTGAACATCCATAGGCGCTACCGATATCGGGATATGCACCGTGAAATCGGCGACCTCGTTGATCGCATTTCCCATGATCTCGGGATAGGGATGAACAGAAGCAGAAAGCCGTCTCCGGGCCCGATCAATGGCGCTGTTGACCGACTGGAGGTCTTGCTGTGGATCAGTCCCTTGGACAAAGCGAATATCGGTCTCCACGGTACCATGCCCCATGTTCGAGCGAACACTGACCAGATTGGGCAAAGCGAGAATCCGGTCTTCCAGAGGACGCGCGACAAGCATCTCCAGTTCACTGGCTGTAGCTCCAAATTGATGGGTAATAACGCTGATCTGGGGAAAATTGAACTGGGGAAGCACTTCCACAGGAATGTGCAGCAAGGCGTAACCGCCATAGACAACCAGGGCGCCATAGGCTATCAACCAGAAAAGCGGCTGCATGAAAAAGCGTTTAAAAATATCGGCTATATGCATGGCAATCACTCCGATTTCTGATACTGCCTGGAAAAATCCCGATGAAATTCGAGATAAGCATTCTCGACCAACACCTGACTTCCAGCTTCAAGCCCCTGCTTAATCAGCGTCATCGTCCCCTGGCTCGGACCAGGCACGACTTCCCGACGCTGATTGCCATGTTCTGTGTGTTCCAGCACCCACCATCGGCCTCTGTCAAGAACCAGAGCGCGTGTCGGCACTGTCACGTAAGTCTCTTTCCCTCCGGACAGGATCACTCTCCCCACATCGCCGTTCAGCCAGCACGGCGCCGGAACGGTTGCGATCAGGCCGATGCTTTCTCCGCCATCCGATCCGATCTGACCAATGACCGTACGCACCCTGACCGGAATGGCAGAACCACCGCCAGTGGATTCGAATTGACCGGTCATCCCGACCCGAATCGCCGCCGCATCTGGTCCGTAATAATGCGCCATCAACCACAAACCGCCCGTCGGCTGTAAGGTCAGGATCGTCTGACCCGCCTGAACCCACTCCCCTTTATGCACATAGACGGCAAGGAGAATACCACCCGATGGAGTTTTCAGTACAAGCGATTTCCGTACAGCCTGCAGTTGCGACAAAGCATTATTCAGATCATCCTGAGCCCTGACCAGACGCGCCTCGGCCTGATATACTGCCTTTCGTGTGGCAAGCCGCACGGCCTGTTTCTGACGTTCGATAGCAAGTGTCTTTTCGCCCATCGTCACCGCTACTCCAGCAACGGCAACCGAGTTCCTGCATTGAGCCAGCAGGCCGTCAACCGTAGGTCCCGTCATGTGTCCGAGAACAACCCCTGCTTTCACCATCTCACCCGGTAACACCGTAAGCCCGCTGACAATTCCGCCCTGCTCTGCATTCAGTTTCAGAGTGGTAATGGGTTCAACCCGTCCATAAGCTGAAAGACGCGTGGTTATCGTACGTGCCTCGGCTGTCACCACTCCTATATCGATGTCCTTCTGATTTTTTTGCTTGGAAAAACAAACTGGTGGGAAGAGAAAATACCCTGCTATCAAAATCAATAATATGCTCAAGCAGAATATTGGTATTGTTTTCTTTACCATTTCATTCATCACCCCGCTCAAGCGATCCGCTCTTATGAAGGAAATACAGCGATAACTGCTTTTAGGACGATCTGATCCGTTTTCGTGCAGACGGTATTTTCTGTAAGATTTGTGTCCTCACATAGCGTAGAACCCAAATTGATGCCATCACAGCCAACCGCACGTTAAACAAATTACATCGATTTCTCACGGAGAGAAATCTCCCATAATGAACATATAACATATCGCAGTTTACCGGAGTTTGTCCTCAAGCTTACTTTTTGGTAAAGTTGGAGGGAATTCTTCGGAAGGGTTGGTCGATGGGCAGACAAACACTGAACGCGGTTCCTTGACCGGTATTTTTTACTGTGATATCGCCGCCATGCGCATGAACAATCGCAAGTGCCAGACTCAGTCCAAGCCCGCTGCCGGCCGTTGAACGGCTTTTATCTCCACGAAAGAAGCGATCAAAAATATGCGGGATGTCGTTTTCATTGATGCCTCCGCCAGTATCCATGATTTCCATCTTCACTCCTGTTACATCTGCCTGGATCGCCAAGGTGACTGTGCCGCCACAAGGCGTATACTTGATGGCATTATCCAACAAATTTGCCACGACCCTCTGAAGCCTTCGCCGATCGCCAGTAATCCTCACCTGCGATGGAGCAATTACCCTGATATCAATATGTTTATCCTCGGACATAGGAGCAAACAGATCGGCTGCCTCCTCTATAATTTCCCTCATATCCAACGGCGTAATGCTTAGCTCGGCAACTCCCGAATCCGTTTTAGAAATCTCCAACATTGTATTGACCATCTCAATCAGATCATCACATGTATCTATCACAGATGCCGCCATTTCGCGATAATCACCTGTATTTTCACTTCCCTTAAGTGTCATCTCTGCCATACCACGAATACGCGTAACAGGTGTCCGCAGCTCATGAGCCACATTATCGGTTATCTGCCGCATCTCATCCAAAAGAGACTCTATCCGCTCCAGCATGCCGTTGAATGCATAAGCAAGCGCGTTGATCTCTGCCCCCTCGTCAGCCAGCGGCGCCCTTCGCCCCAGACCATCTTTTCCGATATGAAATGCTGTATCCGTCACTCGTTGAACGCCTGCCATCGCCTTTTGAGCCAGAAGATATCCGACAAGGGCACCGCAAATCAGCATGATTATCAGAGCCGTACCAAATGTTTCGCTGTATCTTTCCAGAACGATTTCGTTGTGTTGGAGGCTGCTGCCGATTTCAATAACATTGCCGTCAGCAGCAGAAATGGAAATTATTCTGACGTTGCACTCACGGTCTGGCAAAAGAAATGTGCGAAAAGAAGGCTGGTTTTTAGAACTGACGGGTTTAACCCGACGGGATATTTTCAGCCCGTGCCACTGACTCAGATCGGATGCAGCCAGCAGCTTTCCATTGGGAGAGTGTAGTTGAAAGAACACGTCCCTTGAGCCTCGTGACCCTGCCTCACGGGTAAACTCGGACTGAAGCGCCTTGACGCCATGTTCCCTGTAAAGAGCGTTGAATTCCTTCGCCGTGTCCAAAATCTCATTATCCGTCTGTGCCTGGAGATGTGCGGCAAGAGACACATACACAATAAAAAAAACCACCAACGATAACAAACTGAAAACCCCGACGTACCAGAGTGTGAGCCGGAATGTGGTTGTTTGGAAAAAACTAATTCCTTTCTTCGAGGACATACCCAACACCTCGTATGGTATGGATAAGGTCGTTTCCAAACGGACGGTCAACCTTATCCCGCAGTCGGCATATGCGGGATTCAACTACGGTGGTTCTCGGATCAAAGTTGTAATCCCATACGTGCTCGGAAATCATTGTTTTTGAAACGATCCGGCCGTTATTGCGCATGAGGTATTCAAGCAACGCGAATTCCTTCGGCTGCAAATCAATTTCCCTGTCTTTCCTGAAGACTTTCCGCCTTATCATATCCATTTTGAGATCACTGACGGAAAGCGTCATCGGCTCTTCCGCCCGTGTCGCCCTCCTTATGAGTGCGTGAACACGCGCCAGAAGTTCCGAAAAAGCGAACGGCTTCACAAGATAGTCGTCACCGCCAGCTTGCAACCCCTTGATTCGGTCATCAACCGAGCTTTTTGCGCTCAGAATGATAACAGGAATTCGGACACCATTCCGACGCATTTCATCAATCAGCGCCAGACCATCCAATTTGGGCAGCATGATATCAATCACCGCTACATCATACGGCTCTGTCAAAGCAAAATGGAGACCGTCTTCACCATCCAGACTACAATCCACGGCAAACCCCTCTTGTTTCAGTCCTTTTGCAATAAACAGAGCGGTCTGCCGGTCATCTTCAACCAAAAGAATCCTCACGCAGTTCCCCTTTTATGTCGTATGTCACGCAAAGCAGTTATCAGGTATTTAATCACCAACAATTCCGGGTATTAAAGAGATCGTCAAATATGTTATCTTGAAATTCCTCGAACAGAATCGATAGCGGCCACTAAAAATGCAAAAACCCGGCAGGATTTCTCCTGCCGGGTTTTTGTTCGACAAACAATCAAACAACAGAACGTACGTTCAAATTAGAAAGCAAGTGACAACTGCGTACCAAATTCATACGGATTGGCGGAAGAATAATAACAGGTCTGACCCGCAGCGTTCCGATAAGCAAATGCCTTGTTGATTACATCGCCTGACCACAGATAAGCGCCCACCAGATCAAGTTTCAGATTATCCACAAGTGTGTAGGTAACCACCAAGTCCAACTCTGTACCCAAATTGCTCTGCCAGTTTGCTGCACTTTTTGAGTAAGGATTCATGTTTCTGTCTTCTGCCAACTGGGCATAATACAGATCAGCCGCAAATTTCAAATCCGGAAGCAGTTGGTAAGTAGAACCCAGGTTGGCAATGATCTGATTCATGATTTTATCTCCGCTGGTACCCGCCGGTGTCTGATTGTCAAAAATACCATCACCCAAGATTTCCGCCCAATAGTAGGATGCTCCATTGACGCTGTTGTTACCCGGAGACAAGAACATGTTGTAATTCTTACTGTTACGATCATAAGGAATGTTTGCAGTTCCCTTACCATCACTTTGGGTTTTATCACCAGATGCATAAATACCCTTAATATGAATATTGGCAGGCCCGATATCCACGGCGCCATTTGCGTCAAATAAATAACCACCAAAGGTCAGCTTATCAACATAGTAGGGGCTGTCAGTCGTTTTTCCCACGTTATAAAGGCCCGGATTCGACAAATCACCAAATTCAAAAATGCCGGTCGCCCCGAAGCTGTAAATATCATATTTGCCATCATACTCCAAACCTGCGCTCCAAAGATTCAGTTTCTGGCCCTCAAGCGGGTTCAGAGTAAGACCTTTCGCGGTGGCCTTCATAAAATCCTCGGACTGGATCGTAGCTATATGAGGCCTAAAAACGTTATCCTTGTTCAGATAAATCGAGGGATAGAATACATAGGCATCCACATCGAACCTATTATTAAGCTTATAGCCGGTAGCAGGGTCATAAGAATACCCTGTGGAATAATAACCATTCTGATCCTCATTTAATTTCATATAAATCAACGGCAGATAAATGGCATCGTTTACTTTAAAGATAGCCTTAACGCCCGCCGCATCATCATTCATCAGATAACCTCTGGCCAGCAAAAAGTCCTGCACGCCGACCCTGAAGTCTTGATCCGACAGCTTGAAATCCACATACGAATTTTTAAGCCTGAAATAATTGTAGCTACCATCGGCCGATGAAATACCGGCAGATCCCACGGTATTACTGTCAGCGCCCAATTGCGCGTAAGTACCGTTCTGCCCCCAGTTGGCGTTGAATTCAAACTTGTTGATGAATTTCAAATTATCGCTGAACTTTGCCGTGTAATACAGACGTGTACGAGTATCAATCGTGGTTATATCCCTACTATAGGGGTGTGATCCGGCAGTACGCGGCTTTACGTTTGCCGGAACACCCGCCGACTGATAAATATCATCAGCGCCAGCAAAATTCTGATTTGTAAAATATCTGGTTCTCCAATATCCACCAAACTCATTTTCAAAAGCTGACGCCGGCAGGGTAAACGCAAGAACTGCCAGGACAGCGGCCAACACCACGGATAATTTCTTCATTCTGAGTCCCTCCTCAAAAGATTTCGATTAATAATAAAATCAACCTAATAACAAGTTAAATCAGGGCAATAGCTAAAAAAACCACCTCCTTTCACAAAAACTGCCTCTTTTTAGCTGTTTCTATTGCAGATAATTTACAGGAAATCAAGTAATTTTTTTGATGTATCTCATGAAATCTTTGAGGTACTTTCATGCCATATTCTTCTCAATCTGCACAACTGCGCGCAATATAAGCACTTTTAAAAAAACACAATATGGCAAAATATATCACGGACCTCTTTGTCATCATAAGCCGCAGCAATAAAGGATACAACACAAATGGAGATTGGATTTTCTGCAAAATCATTTATTTTGATTTAAAGATATCTTTCAATCCCCCGGTTGGGGTATCCGCGCATAGTCCGGAAGCATCTTTAGAAAACAT
>DAIEFO010000160.1 GCA_027325475.1 Desulfobacteraceae bacterium
TACAGCCACTGGGTCAATAGATAACTGCCATGGAGCGCCATGTTATAGGTATCGTCCCGGCGGACGTACTTGATATAATCACTGTCCTGATAGTAAGCGCCGACACCGGCATTCAACCTTTTGCTGAAATCGTAATTCAGGTCGAGATTGATACGCTGAGCGAGAAAATAGTTCATGTTGTTGTTGGTAACGTCCAGCGCTCCCCGATCGTTGTAATCAGAGACATAATTGAGCGCCATATGCAGACCTGTCTTCAGATCCTGCGTAGAATTGATGTTGATATGATAAATCAGACTGTCGTAGTCATCAAATCTGGAACTGCTGAACGTCCGTTTCTGGTATCCCAGGCCGGCCTCGATGATAAAAATGCGGAAGGTTTTTTTCCCGATCACCCGAAATTGATCGGCCGTGTAATTTGGTGTGTTTTTGTTATACGTCATCGTGGCGTGCTGTCCTTCAAAATCCAGCGCCAGCGTGCTGTTCAGTTTATAGACCATATCAAGAATTCCCCGGTTTTCGTTCGAATCTTCCAGCGAGGCATCTGTATAGTCTGTAACCGTGTTCATATAACGAAACCCCAGCGTAAACGGATCGAAGTTGTAAAATACCCCAGGGATGAGATGGTTCTGCACGAATTCGTTTCTGCTGACCGAGTTGCTGAACCGATCGGACTGAGCGGCGTCACGGGTGTCATAGAAGGTTTCGTCCAGCCCCAAGAGTATCCGCCGAGTAGCCCGATAACGGCCACTGGTGTTGAGTGAATGGCCGGTGAAGTTATCATCGTCCGCTATGTGCTGACCGCTGGCGCGACTCTTACTGTCTTTGAAGAAATAATTATTGAGCGTGTAGTTCAGATACGCATCGGTTTTCGCACTTTTATATCCCAGATCGATTCCCGGCTGCAACAGATATGTCATCACCGGATGATTGTCATTTTCAGAACGGTAATAGTTATTTTCAAAACGCGTTCCGACGTTGAGCAGGGGTTTCAAAGTGATATCCGCCGCCATCGCATGAACACCGAACAGAAAAAACGCCAGAAAAAACACACCACCGCATTGTAGCGATTTCTTTGCATAAACCGGCATAATCTTCATTTCCTTTTCAAAACATGGCAACAGTAAACCGATTTGGCAGCTTCATGGCAAAAGTGGTCGCACTGCGCCACTTCTTCGATGTGACCGTGTACAACCAAGGTACGCCCCACTCCTCTTGTGGATTTATACGCCTGACTGCAAAAACTTCTTACAAAGCCGCCCTCAAACCGACTTTTTACAAGAACACCTTATTTACGGGTACAGCCGACGAGGCAGCATTTTTATACAGGACTGATAGGTACGGGCGGCTTCGGATTTTCAATAGGGGGACGGGTTGGCGTTCCCGGTACCTGCGTGACATCAAGACCAGATGGCGGTGAATAAGCTTCCACCGTTTGTTTTGGATTGATGACCGCCTGGGCGATCTCTGTAGAAAGACCGGGATTGACAGCTTGAGCCGCTGCAACAATGGCTGCCGTGGCATCCGGATTTGCCAGTGCCACTGCGGCCGCAATCACGGGCGCCAGTTCCGGATTTACGGTTACGGCTGCCGTGGTGATCTGTGCAGCCAGCGATGGATTGGCCGTGGTGGTAGCGCCAGCAATGTCCGCCGCCAGTTCCGGATTGACAGTTGCGGCTGCCGTGGTGATCTCCACCGCCAGGGCCGGATTGGCGGTGGCTGCGGCGCTGGCGATATCAGCCGCCATTGCCGGATTGGCAGTCACCGCTGCGGTCGTGATGGCGGCAGCGGCTCCAGGATTGGCGGTTACGGCGGCACCGACGATGTCGCCGGCCAGCTCGGGATGGGCCGTGATAGCATTCGTCACAACCTGCAGCAACGCCGCCTGGTTTCCGGCTGCATCATGAATGGCGCTCTGAATATCGGACGGAAGCTGCTGGGCGTGCAGTGGCGTCGTCAGCATCAGGCCGCAAACGAGTGCGACAACGATGGCTGAGTGCTTTACCGTGGAATATCTCATGGTCTCCTCCTTTTTTTGAATTTCTACGAACTATGTGCATAGCCGCTATCATATTCTATACACTATTACAACACCAAATAATGGCGACCTCGCAACAAGTCGAAATCCGAACAGCTTCGTAAAATGCTTGCCCGAAACGACTCAACCCTCAAGGAATCAGCCACGAAAGATACTCCGCAGAAGCTCCGTCTCGCGAGTGTTTATCTACATCCTGGCATAAAGCTTCCGAATCCGGTCCCGCGTCATGGCGGTTTTCCAGTCTTTTCCAAGAGCGTTTTCCCACAACGGTTCCATGACCAGCGCGACATCGATCATGGTTTCCATCTGTGATTCTTTCAAACCGGATGTCAGGTGACGCGGCAGGGAAACGCCGGCTTTATCCATCATCTGCCGGAACTCACGAACACCTTCCGGGTAAAATTCTTCCAGATAGTCGAAAGCCACACAATTGCCGATGCCGTGATGCAACCCCAGTACAAACGAAAGACCATACGACAGCGCGTGGCAGACCCCGACCTGGGAATAAGCGATGCTCATGCCGCCGCAGTACGAAGCGATCATGAGCTTGTCATCACTGTCCTCTCCAGGATTCAGAAAGACCTCCCGGCACAGCAGCATCGCCTTTTCGCCATACGCCTGGCTGAAAGCGTTCAAATATGTTCCCTGCAAAGACTCCACACAGTGGATGTAACAGTCCATACCCGTATAAAACCGCTGCGCCGCAGGAACACCGGCAATCAGTTCAGGATCCATGACGATCTGGTCAAACACCGTATAATCCGAATTGATTCCGAGTTTTTTCACCGGACCGGTCAGTACGGTCGTTCTGGACACTTCCGCGCCCGTTCCGGACAAGGTGGGGATGCCCGCATGATACACCGCAGGATTTCGAATCAGATCCCATCCCTGATAATCCGCAGCAGACCCCGGATTGGTCAGCATCAGAGATACGGCCTTGGCCAGATCCATCGTACTGCCGCCGCCGACACCGATAACGCCGCCCGGAAGCGTCGCGGAAAAATCTCGCACCTGTTGTACAAGACTATCCACATAGCGGGTCTTGGGTTCGTCCGCAACATTGACCCAGATCAGCAGATCTTCCGGATGCAGGGGGATGCGCCCGGCCAGCGGATGATTCTGAAAGACATCATCTACCAGAAACACGATAAAGCCGTTAGAACGCTTCGGCGCCAGAATTTCATCCAGTTGGTTAAAACTGCCCCTGCCGAAAATAACCTGTGACACTACCTTAAAATTACGAAAACTCATATTTTAGGACTCCTTTATTTTTCAGCGTGCTTCATGACATCTTGAAGAATATTGACCCGTCTCTCAAGCTCTTCTGAAGTCCACGACAATTTGATCTGAAGCGATAAGGTCCGGCCCATAATCTGATCGGAGCGGGGCAGCGACAGGGCGGCATAATCAGTACCCGGCTGCAACTGTATCGGAAGCCTGGCGGCGGCGCGCATATGTTTAAAATGATCCCACCTTCGCAGATAATGCCAGTTGTTGTCATACCAGTAAAAACAGCCATCCATGCCCGCTGCGTTAAGGTCATGGGCTATCTGCCTGGCCCGTTCCTCGGTTTTTAAAAAAAAGGACAGAAAGGTGGCGGAATCACCGGCCGGATCCGGTATCCGGCGAAATGTCACACCGGGAAAACGGGATAAGGCATTTTTCAATGCCTGTTTATGCACGCGCTGAACTTCCAGCATACGATCCAGTTTCCGGAGCTGGGCAAGACCTACCGCCGCGTTGAGTTCGCTGATCCGGTAATTCGACCCCATGATTGGATGATTTTCAAGCCCGCGGTCATTCCCGATATGATCGTGACCATGATCCGCTACCGCATGGGCTTTTTCATATATCTGAGGATCCGATGTCACCACCGCACCGCCTTCGCCGCAGGTGACGGTTTTGACAGGATCGAATGAAAAACATCCAGCATGACCGAATGTTCCGGCAGATTTTCCGTCGCAGGATGCGCCCAGAGACTGGCAGGCGTCTTCGATCAGGATGAGTCTGTTTTCATCACAGATGGGCTTGAGCGCATTCATATCGGCCATCGCGCCGCACATATGCACCGGGATGACGGCCCGCGTCCGGGAGGTGATCGCAGCCCGAACCGCCGCCGGATCGAGGCACAGGGTGTCATCGATGTCTGCAAAGACCGGAACGGCGCCGGCCGTGAGTAACGCTTCTACGGTCGCCACAAACGTAAATGGCGGCACAATAACTTCATCACCGGCGCCAATGCCACAGGCAGCCAAAGCGACATTGAGCGCGGCCGTACCGCTGGAACACAAATGCGCATATCCGGCATCCAGACGCCCAGCCAGTTCCTGCTCAAAAGCTTTGGCCTTCCAGCGCCCTTTACGCGCCTGATCGAATCCATATCGAAACAATACGCCGGTATCCAGAACCTCCTGGACTTCCCGGCGTTCTTCCTCGCCAAACCATTCAAAACCCGGCATGATATGCCTCCTGTTTATTGTCTCCCCCGCATCAACCGTGATTTTTATTGGCTGTATGCGATTTTATGTCTGCAAAATATTCGGTAAAATACTGTTTCATCGCCATGCGTCCATATTGGCCGGAACGGGTCCCCAGAAATTTCTCATGCACCACCACCACGGAAACCACTATTTTCTTCCCGATACTTCGGTTGGCTGCAAACCCGATAAACCAGTCATAATGCTGTTCATGGGTTTGATTGTCGATCGTACCTGTTTTTCCCCCTATTTCCAGCCTGGACAGGATATGGTCCTTACGATATCCTCTGAACGCCCGTCTGCCGGTTCCGGAGCTAATTGTAGCTTCCATCATGTGCGCAATGATTTCGGATGTTCTGGGGGAAACCACCTGTTTTAAAGGCTCTGACTGGTTCCGGTATAAAATATCGCCCTTGTCATCCGTAATGTGATCTACGATGGAAGGTTCGGTCATGGCGCCTCTGTTCAATATGCCGCTGACAATCATGGCGCCGTGCAGCGGCGTGATGGCCGTCACATGGTTATATCCACACGAGACTTCCGCCAGATGAAACGGTTCATTATCGACCGAAAGAACGCTCGGCTGAATAGCGACTTCAAAATCAATGGATTTGTTAAACCCAAAAGACTCTGCATACTGCTCTAACAAAGGGCCGCCCAGATTGTACATACCGATTTTTGCAAATACAGGGTTGACAGACTGGGCGAATGAATCCATCAGGGTGATCTTCTGAGAATATCGGGTCGTTTTATTGATTAACTGGGATTTATAAAGTGTGTGCTTGCCGCCCGTGAAGGAAATGGTGGTTTCCGGATAAAAATTGCACCGGTCCACCGCCGCAGAAGCCGTAATGATCTTGAAAGTGCTGGCGGCAGGATAAATGTTGTTCAGGCAGGGATTCCCGGATGGATTGAGTCTGTCGTACCCTGCCATGGCCAGCACTTTGCCGGTGGAAGGCTCCATTGCGACCA
>DAIEFO010000161.1 GCA_027325475.1 Desulfobacteraceae bacterium
TTGCCGATGTCCAGTGGCTGGATGAAAACATCCGGCAATTATCAGACATTCCCATGCTGATCTGCTGGGGCGTTCATGACTTTGTTTTTGATATGGACTATCTGAAGGAATGGCGCCGGCGCTTCCCCGATGCCCATGTCCACGTTTATGATCAGGCAGGCCATTACCTGCTGGAGGATATTCCGGATTTGATTCTGGAAAATGTGTTAAACTTCTTGAAAAGTCCTGTTTCCTGATGTAACCTTTCACAGTTTATTAACAATCTGACGATGTTGAAATAAACGGGGTACCAACGCTTGCATCACATCCTTCGATTCACATAAAAATACGGATTCCCGGATGACAATAGAAATTCAACCCAAATCCGATTCTCAACCGATGAATATTGCGTCTCATCTGAACTATATGGCGCGGCTCCAGCCATATAAACGGGCGGTGGTTTTTCCTGCAGGCAGGGATGAGGATGGCAGGGTCACCTACACACAATTGACGTTTCGGCAACTGGACATGGAATCCGACTGCCTCGCGATCGGCCTGGAATCCATCGGTATCGCACGAGGCGTCCGAACTGTTCTGATGGTGCCACCGGGTCTCGATTTTTTTGCACTGGTTTTTGCGTTGTTTAAAACCGGCGCCGTACCGGTAGTGGTTGATCCGGGCATGGGAATTCCGCGTCTTCTTTCCTGCATGAAAGAAAGCAGGCCCGAAGCTTTTATCGGCATCTCCAAAGCCCATGCATTCCGGAAATGGCATCCATCAGCTTTTAAAACCGTCAAGGTTTGTGTCACAGTGGGTTCCAAATGGTTCTGGGGCGGCGCTTCCCTGAAAGATCTCAGGACTGTTCAGTGGCAACCGTATCCACCGGTTTCCGTTCAGAAAAATGAAACCGCCGCCATCCTCTTCACCACCGGCAGCACCGGACCTGCCAAGGGCGTGCTCTATACGCATGAAAATTTTGACGCCCAGATTCGCCATATCCAGGCGCATTTTCAGATCGACAGCGATGAAATCGACCTGCCGACATTTCCGCTGTTCGCTCTCTTTGATCCGGCACTGGGCATGACCGCCGTTATTCCCGACATGGATCCTACACAACCTGCCCATGTGGACCCGGAAAAAATCATCGAAGCCATCATCAACCAGGGGGTTACCAACATGTTTGCGTCCCCCGCCCTTTTGGATCGGGTCGGCAGATTCGGCAAACAGAACAGCATCAAGCTGCCTTCTCTCAAACGGGTGGTATCGGCGGGCGCGCCGGTATCGCCGGCCAATATCGAACAGTTCTGCAACCTGCTTTGTGACAACGCCCAGGTGCATACCCCTTACGGCGCCACCGAAGCGGTTCCGGTTCTCTCCATTGCCAGTGATGAGATTCTGTCAGACACCCGGAATTTAACTGAGAAAGGATATGGGGTCTGTGTTGGCCGCCCCATCCAGGATATTGATGTACGGATTATCAAGATCAGCGATGCTCCTATCGCCCGCTGGAGTGATGATTTAATGGTGCCAGCAACTGAAATTGGCGAGATTGTGGTCAAGGGGGATCTGGTCACCCGCGGATATTTTGAAAATCATGATGCCGACGGCATGAGCAAAATTCGTGACGGCAAGGAACTCTGGCACCGCATGGGGGATCTGGGCTGGATGGATACCAAAGGCCGGATATGGTTCTGCGGCAGAAAAAACCACCGGGTTCAGACACCGTCAGGAACGCTTTACACAATTCCATGTGAGGCTGTTTTCAACAATCACCCGGATGTGATACGAAGCGCCCTGGTCGGTGTCGGCAAGCCGCCCAACCAGAAACCCGTCATCTGCATCCAGGCGCGTCAGAATGATGGCATGTATCTCGGTAATATCGAGCAGGAACTCCTGAAGCTGGCATCCCAAAATATACAGACCCGAAGTATTGACATTATTTTGTTTCGCAAGAGCTTTCCCGTTGACATCCGCCATAACGCCAAGATTTATCGGGAAGAACTGGCAATGTGGGCGGCGCATCAATTAAAATAGCAAACAGGGCTCTGACATACAATAACTTCTCCAGAGAAAAACATTTGATAGACCCCGCGATGCATTCCTGTGACATTCTGATTCATAACGGCATGATTCTGACCATGGATCCGCTCCTCCAGGTCATTTCAGACGGCATGATCGCCATTCGGAAAGATACCATCACATATGTCGGCCCCAAATCAGCGGCCATAACCGGCGCCGTGACCATCGACGCTGGCGGCGGCATCATTCTTCCAGGACTTGTCAATGGACATACCCATACCGCCATGACCCTCTTCAGGGGGCTTGCCGATGATCTTCCGCTCATGGAATGGCTTACCGGCTATATCTTTCCCGCAGAAACCCGGATCGATGCAGATTTCGTTTATACCGGCGCTCTGCTGGCCTGTGCGGAAATGATATATTCGGGCACCACCACGTTCTGTGACATGTACCTGTTCGAAGACAAGGTCGCCACCGCCTCTCAGAAATCCGGCATGAGAAGTCTGGTCGGCGAAGTCCTCTACGATTTTCCCTCTCCCAATTATGGTTCTATTGAAAAAGGCTTTGCCTATACGGAATACCTGATTCAAAAATGGAAAGACGATCCTCTGGTTTCCATCGCGGTCGAACCCCATGCGCTTTATACATGCAGTCCGGAACTGCTCCAGACCGCCCATGCCATTTCCATGCGGCACAGCGTCCCGCTGATCACCCATCTGGCGGAAACCCATACAGAGATAGCGGAGATCCAAAGCCGTTACGGGAAATCACCGGTAGCGCATCTCGAATCTCTCGGTCTTCTGGGGCCTCACCTTATCGCCGACCATTGCGTGCATCTTGATGACTCCGAAATTGAGCGGCTCGTACACCATCACGTCAATATCATCACCAATCCGGAAAGCAATATGAAACTGGCGTCCGGAGCTGCACCGGTATCCAGTCTCATTAACCGGGGCGCCACGGTAGGACTGGGTACAGACGGATGCGCCTCCAACAACAATCTGGATATGTTTTTAGAGATGGATACGGTTGCCAAACTCCAGAAAATAGCCAGGATGGATCCAACCGCGCTGGATGCCGTCACAGTATTGAAAATGGCCACCTGCGAAGGCGCAAAGGCTCTGGGAATGGGAAGCGTCACCGGCTCTCTGGAGCCGGGTAAAAAAGCCGATGTCATCGTTGTGGATACAGCCAAACCGCATTTAACGCCCATGTATAATCCTTATTCTCATCTGGTGTATGCCGCTTCCGGCGCCGATGTCCGCCACTCCATCATCAACGGCAGGCTGGTAATGAAAGACCGGCAATTGCTGACCCTCGATGCAGAAGACATCATGCTTCGGGCCAACGAAAAAGCGGCTTTGGTAAAACAGTGGGTTGCATAAATCCCGGAAGAGGAATTCCCCTATGAATACCCGACCCGTCCGCATGGTCTTTTGCCTGCTGCTGATCTGGGCAGGATGGATATATTCTGCTCAGGCGGATGATACCGTCCTGACGCTGGATCAGATCACCAAAACCGCGCTGCACAGAAATCCGGCCATTGCCATATCCAGACAGGAAGTCGAGGCTTCCCGCGCCCGGGTGACGCAGGCATATTCCGCTTATCTGCCGCAGGTTGCGGCCAACAGCGGATATACCCGGCGCAACCAGTGGATGATCAATTTCTTTAACGGAACGAAGTATCGATATCAGGACAACGATATTCTCGGCGCATTATCCATATCCCAGTATCTCTATGATTTCGGGCAAACCAGCGGCAGGGTGGAACAAAGCCGTTTTGGTTTTTCCGCCAGCGAAAAAGCCGTGGACAAAGCCATCGCGGATACCGTGCGCGACGTCAAGAAAAGTTATTTCGAGGTTCTGAAAAAACAAAGCCTGGTGCAGGTCAACAAGGAATCCGTCCGGACGCAGGAAGAGCATCTGGATCAAGCCAGGGCTTTCTTCAAGGAAGGTGTACGCCCCAGAATCGATGTCACCAAAGCCGAAGTCGGCGTAGCCAACAGCCGCCTGAATCTCATTCATGCCGAATACGCACTGCGGTCTTCACGGCTCGATCTTGAAAGTCTGCTGGGGGGGCCGCCAGTGGAAGGCGCCTACCACCTTGCAGATATCGCAGCCTCCTATTCCCAGGATATTCAGCCGGTGGATGAACTGGTCGAGGAAGCCGATTCGCACAGACCGGAATTTGCCGTATTGAAAGATCAGATCCGTGCCGCGCAGGCGCAGTTCAAATCTTCCCAGGCGGGACGCTGGCCTTCAATCACGGCCAAAGCCACGGGCGGCTGGGAAAACATCAATACCTTCGGACTGACAAACAATGATGACTTTCCGCTGCGGGACGTATGGCAAATCGGCGTCAATGTCACATGGCCGCTGTTTACCGGCTATCGCGTTCAAGGGAAAATAGCGGAATCCCAGGCGGAAATCAGCAAGCTCGAATCGAAGCAGCGGCAACTGGAGCTTCTGGTGTTTAATGAGGTTTCCACAGCCTATCTGGGGGTGAAAGAAACAGTAGAATCCATCAAAACATCCGAATTGGCACTGCAGCAGGCAAAGGAAAATATGGAGCTGGCGGATGGCCGCTACCGGAACGGCGTCGGCAATGCCCTGGAATACAGCGATGCGGAACTGGCCCTGACTCAGGCGAAAAGCAATCTGGTGCAGACTTCCTATCTGTATCACCAGAGGATGGCGGACTTGGATTATGCGGTAGGACGCTGACAGTCCATTACTTCACCCCGCATTTGGATGATTTTTCAGGGTTTTCATCTGATTTTTCTCTGCCATAGCCGTCACCACTCCATTCCCAGCAGCATGCAATTCAGACCGCTGCCGATGCCAAAGAATCCCACACAGTCGTTTTTTTTCAGAAAGCCGCGTTCATCGGCAATGGCCGCCGTCAACGGCAAGGAAACCGTTCCCATGTTTCCCAGATGCGGATAGGTAACGAAATCTTTTTCCGCGGCAATTCCCAAAGCGTCGAGAATGGTCTTCTGATGGGTCGCACCTACCTGGTGGCAGATGATTTTATCGGGTTTGTCCGCGGGCCACGGCATCTCCGCCCTGAAATTCCGGAATGTTTCAACACCCAGAACAACGCCGTGCTGAAGCACGCCGGCAGCGTCTGTTTCCATGACCATGGGCAGAGTGGCGGGAACGCCGGTATCCGGCCCCCAGCAGCAGAGTCTGTGATGCTGCACGGCATTTCGGACAACACCGCCGACCAGTCGGTGTCCCCGGGCGGAAACATCCGCGTGCGTAAGTAAAACAGCCACCGCGCCGGAACCACCGGTCAGGGTGGCGACGGTATTCCGGAACACCGCCATGTCCCGCGAGTCAATCATCCGCTGAATGCTGATATCCATGATCTGCCGGGAAGATTCACAGGAGACCACCAGCCCTGCGCGAATGTGTCCCAGTTCGATAGCACTGGCAACCTGAATCATGCCGTTCAACACCCCCAGACAGG
>DAIEFO010000162.1 GCA_027325475.1 Desulfobacteraceae bacterium
GCACCGTGGAGCAGGTGGTGCTGCGGGCGTCCTGTCCGGTCGCCAGCGTCAATCATCCGGACA
This sequence comes from Desulfobacteraceae bacterium, assembly GCA_027325475.1. Lineage (GTDB taxonomy): Bacteria > Desulfobacterota > Desulfobacteria > Desulfobacterales > Desulfatirhabdiaceae > RAAP-1. The sequence continues at coordinate 64 of DAIEFO010000162.1, forward strand.
AGGTATCGGGCTGATGCCATGAGTTCGAAGACGGTGCTGATCGTTGATGACGAACTGGATATGCGGATTTTCCTCTCGACGCTGTTAGAGACCGCCGGATATCGGCCGGTCACTACGCGTGACGGCCGCGACGGCGTGGCGAAGGCGCGGCAGAACATACCGGATATGATCGTGATGGACGTCATGATGCCGGGGGAGGGCGGCGTCCAGATGTACCGCAAGCTCAAGACAGACCCGGCGCTTGCCCCGATTCCGGTGATCATGCTGTCGGCTGTTACGAGAGACTGCTTTTTCCATTATCTGAACATGCTGAACGCCAGCCTTCCCGTTCCCATCCCGCAGCCGTCCGCTTACCTTGAAAAACCGGTCGATCCGGAGCGGCTGCTGTCCGTTGTAAAGTCCATTCTTCCCCCGTCCTGAAAATCTGCCATGCCATTATAAGGTTGATAATCCGCCGGATTCCTGATAGGGAGCATCTGTCTGAACAACGTGATTCATTGCTGACGGCTTCGTAGAAAGTCCGGATGTTGCGTTGCACCCTTCGTCGTTGCGGCGTACCCCAAAGTACGCCTCACTGCGGATTTGCGCGCTTTGCCTGCGAATTTTTCACGAGAACGTCATTTTTTCGTGTTTTTCTGATATACCCGATTGGACGCGCATGGAAAAAAAGCTCCTCCTCGTGGATGATGAAGAAGGTATCCGTAAGGTGCTGGGGATATCGCTGTCCGATATGGGATATGAAGTCCTGACTGCGCAGAATGGGGAGGAAGCCCTGGCCGTATTCCGGGCTCAAAACCCGCCGATTGTCCTTACCGATATCAAGATGCCGGGTATAGACGGCATCAGTCTCCTGCAGAAAATAAAAAGCGAAAATCCCGAAACCGAAGTCATCATGATTACAGGCCACGGGGATATGGAGCTGGCCATCCAGAGTCTGAAGCTTGAAGCGACGGACTTTGTCACCAAACCCATCCAGGACGAGATTCTTGAAATCGCTCTCAAGCGCGCCTGCGAGAGAATCGTGATGCGCCGGCAACTGAAGTCTTACACCGAAAATCTCGAATCGATGGTGCGTGAAAAATCCGCCAGGCTGGTGGAACTGGAACGGCTGACCGCCATAGATCAGGCCATGGAAGGGCTGTCGTCGGCCATGCGCGGTATTGCGGATGATCTGGGGGAAGACCGGCTGCGTTGTTTCAATGAAATGCCCTGTTTTGTATCGGTGCATGACCGCAGTCTCACCGTGTTGGCTGTCAACCACCTGTACCACAAGCGGCTGGGGAATGCCGTGGGTGCACCCAGCTGGAAAATTTACAGAGGGGAGTCCGCCTTCGCGGAACGATGCCCTGTCGGAAGAACGTTTATGACAGGTTCCGGCCAGCAGTCGCGCGAAACCGTAGAGCTCCCGGACGGCTCCCAGTCCATGCTCATGGTTCATACCGCGCCGATCCGGAACAGCGACGGACGGCTGGATCTGGTGCTCGAAATCTCCGCAGACATTTCAGAAGTCAAGCGCCTTCAGGACGAACTGGATACCACGCAGCAGCGCTACCAGCAGCTTTTCGATGAATCCCCCTGCTACGTGACGGTTCAGGACCGTGATCTCAGGATACTGGCCAGCAATAAACGATTCCGGGAGGATTTCGGAGATGAGTTGTATGCCAGGTGCTTCCAGACATATAAAAACCGCTATGAACCCTGCTGCGATTGTCCACTTCTCAAAACATTCGAAGACGGTCTGCCCCATCAGGCCGAGATGGTGGCGACGTCCAATTCCGGAGAGCAGATTCATCTTCTGGTCGGAACCGCCGCGCTGCGCGATGTGTCGGGGGAAATCGTTCAGGTCATGGAACTGGCGACCAATATCACCCAGATTCGCAAGCTTCAGGACCATCTGTCTTCCCTGGGGCTGCTGCTGAGTTCCATGTCTCATGCGGTCAAGGGAATGCTGACGGCGCTGGACAGCGGCATCTACATGATTCAGTCCGGGCTGGACAAAGGCGATCCGGAAAGAGTTCAGGAGGGCGTTGCGACCGCGCGCCGGATGACGGAACGTATCCGCGATGCGGTGCTGGATATCCTGTATTACGCCAAAGAGCGTGAGATGAAACGGGAGGTGATCAGCGTCATGAGCCTGATTTATGACGTTATTCAGATCATCGAGCCCAAGCTGAAGACGCTCCCGATTTTATGGAACTGCAATGTCGGATGCGTCCTCGGCGAGTTTGAAGTGGATCGCACCGCGCTCAGAAGCGCGATGGTGAACATTCTGGAAAATGCTGTTGAAGCGTGTCTGGAAGATTCCAGGAAACCATCGCACCATGTGGGCTTTGGTGTCAGAATCGAAGATGGCCATGTGGTGTTCGAGATCAGTGATGACGGCGTTGGTATGGATACGGAGATGCAGGAGCGCTTGTTCGCTCTGTTTTTTTCTTCCAAAGGGCAGAAGGGCACCGGACTGGGGCTTTTCATCGCCCGGAAAGTCATTCAGAGGCATCAGGGAACCATTTCGGTGAATTCTCAGCCTGGCGTGGGAACGACATTCAGCATTCACATTCCGATGACGCGCTGACAGTGTCGGCGCAATGCGTTTGCAGATTCCAAGAAGAGGGGTTGCATGATGAACACTGAGGAGTGGGACTGGGAAACCAGTGAAAAACGTATCACGGTTAAAGACTGGCAGGAGCGGTTCGAGTGGGTCGAAGAGCCGTACGTCAGCCCTGACGGCGAAACTGTCGCCGCTGTTGTCAATACCGGAGAAGGCGAATTCAATATCTGCGCCAACGGCGATGTTCAGGAAGCTTCCTGTGAAAAAATCTGGCGGCTCCGGTTCACACCGGATGGCCGTTTGACCGCGCTGGTGATGGATTCAGGAGAATGGACCGTCATGGTGGACGGCGCTGCCTGGGAGAACCGGTTCGGTTATGTCTGGAATCCCCTGTTCAGCGACGACGGACGCAGCATCGCCGTATCGTTTCAGCAGGACGGACAATACGGCATGGCGCTGAACGATGTTCCGTGGGAGCAGACCTACATGAACCTGACAGATGCGTTTTTGAGCGCGGACGGCCGGCATACCGCGGCGTCGGTGCAGGTGATCGCCGCCGGAGAAAGTGAGATCCACAAGTTTCAGGCGGGAACCATTTCCGCGGCGGTCAACGGTGATGTCTGGGATAAAAATTTTGTGAATGTCTGGGGCAAGGCGTTCAGTCCGGACGGCGCCAGCGTGGCCGCGGAAGTCCGTCTGACCCTCTACGATTACACGATCGCCGTCAATGGCGCGCCTTGGGAGAAAACGTTCAGCAGCGTATGGGAGCCGCTCTTTAATCCAGGCAGCGGAAAATTCGTTGCGCCGGTGCGTCAGGGCGGGAAATGGCTGCTGGCGGAAGATGGCCATATCCTGTGGCGCAAACCCTTTTATCAGTTGTGGCATCCGCAGTTCAGCCCGGACGGCAAGAATCTGGCCGCTATCGTGGCGACCGAGTTCGGGAAATGGAGCGTTGCGGTCAACGAAAAAACGTGGCGCATCCGTATCGGTGAGCTAATCACCGATATGGTGTTCAGCCCGGACGGCCTTCGTGTCGCTGTGGTGGTCAAAGACAATGAGCGGTGGACGGTGGCGGTGCAGGACGCTGTCTGGAAAAACACGTTTGACATGGTCTGGAAACCGGTTTTCAGCCCGGATGCCGCCCATGTGGCGGTCAAAGCGGAGAAAAACGGCAAATACGCCATCGTCATGGATGACCGGATCTGGCCGCATCTTTGTGACGCCGCCTGGGATCCGGTATTTGATCCGAAGGGGGATCGGCTTCTTGTCAGAACGATTGAAGACGGCGTTTACCACCGCCGGATTGTGCCCGTCCGAGAGTTGCAAGGGTAACCAGCTAACAAGGAGAACACAATGGATGCGCTATATCGGTTTTTAATCGGCCCTCTGGCGTGGGTGTCCTTTACCGTCTTTATTGCGGGAAGCCTGTACCGGCTGCTGCACATGGGATTTCTGGTGCGGCGGAAGGAAAATTTCATCTTTTCGGTGATGAGTCTGAAATACAGTCTCAGATCTATTTTCCACTGGATGACGCCGTTTGCGACGGTCAACATGCGCCGGCATCCGGTCATGACGCTGGCGGCGTTCGCGTTTCATATCTGCCTGTTTCTGACGCCGATTTTCCTGGTGGCGCACGGCGTTCTCTGGGAGTACGGCTTCAATGTCCGTTTATGGGGGCTGCCGGGCGGGCTGGCCGACATCATGACGCTGGTCGTTGTCGCCGGATGTATCTTTTTTCTGTGCCGGCGTCTGAAACTTCCGGAAGTGCGCTATCTGACAACGCCATCCGACTATGTGCTGCTGATTATTGTGGCGGCGCCGTTTCTGACGGGGTTTGTCGCCTATCACCAGTGGGCGGATTACCGGCTTTGCATGACGCTTCATGTATTGACCGGCGAAATCATGCTGATGGCCATTCCGTTCACGCGACTGAGCCATATGCTGTTTGCGCCGTTTACCCGGGCCTATATGGGGTCTGAATTCGGAGGCGTCCGGCATGCACAGGACTGGTGATCTGGGCAACAATACGAGAAGAGAGGTGATGTGCAATGGATAATGTCGCGGCAAAGCCGGAAGAAACCATTCTGGATGAAGGCATCGAAAAGGGAGCCGCCCTTCTGACGGACGAGCGGATCGAAAAAACCATCCGCCGGGTCATAGACGGTGAAGGCGGCGCCAGAATCAAGGTCTATGTGGATACCTGTGTTCATTGCGGGCTGTGTGCGGAAGCCTGTCATTACTACCTGTCGCATGACAACGATCCCCGGTTTTCACCCGCCGGCAAGGTCAAACAGACCCTCGGAGAGATGATCGCCCGCAAGGGGAAGGTGGATCGGGGATTCATGAAAAAAGCCGCGGAAATTGCGGCCACCCAGTGCAATCTGTGCAAACGCTGCGCCATGTATTGCCCTTTCGGCGTCGATGTGGCGTATCTGATGAGCGTGGTCAGGCGCATCACGCATCTTCTGGGCATGACGCCCCAGTACATTCAGGCTACGGCGCACAGCCATTCCGTATCCATGAATCAGATGTGGGTCCGTGAAGATGAATGGCCGGATACGCTTCAATGGCAGGAAGAAGAAGCCCGTTCCGAAATGCCGAAACTGCGTATTCCGCTCGAAAAAGAAGGAGCGGATGTCATGTATTCCGTGATCGGTCCGGAGCCGAAATTTCAGGCGCAGCTTCTATATCAGGCCGCAATACTGATGAACGCCGCCGGTGTCAACTGGACGATGCCGGCGACGCCCGGATGGGATAACAGCGATATGGCCATGTTTACCGGCGACAGCGAACTGATGTGCCGCATCAAACGCCAGCATTTTGAAACGGCCTTCCGGCTGAAAGTCA
>DAIEFO010000163.1 GCA_027325475.1 Desulfobacteraceae bacterium
GCAGCGCTGAGACCGGCAATGCCGTTTCCGATTATGACATAGTTCATTCCAGCCTCCTTTTTGTGGATATAAAGAAGGATACATCCGTGAAGAATTCACTTGTGAAACAATTCGGCCAAAATATCAAGTTCAATTATTCATGATTCGATCGGGTTATCCTTTTTTCTTTCTATCCGCATATTTCTGACATAATTGCGGTAAAAATAACGCCATTGGATGTTGCGGCTGATTGAAGCATTTCCATAATACTGCCGACGCAAAATGACAAATATGTTTTTTTAGTTGGGATTATTCAACATATTTGTCATTAATATTTTGAAATATGATTTTTTGGCATTTCGGTTTAAATAGAAACATAGTGTAAATTAAATCAGTTATTGCAATGGTCATGCGCATATCTGTCATGGCACATCTATTGCTTAAGAATCCGAAACAATCTTTTGGGCGATAACAGAAAAATAATATTGCATAGATTAATGGGAAGGAGATTCTTCATGAAACTGAAATCCAGGATGATTTTTTTAACCTTGACGATGATTTTCGCGCCGGCGTCTCTGGCGTTTGCCGGAGATGCCGCCATTAATTCCGGCGACACCGCATGGATGATCGTATCCACCGCGCTGGTGATGATGATGACGCCCGCTGGTCTGGCGCTGTTTTACGGCGGCATGTCCCGCTACAAGAACCTGCTCAATACGGTTGCCATGACATTTATGGCGTACTGTATTGCAAGTGTGCTCTGGGTTTTCATCGGATACACTCTGGCGTTCGGGCCGGATGTCGGCGGTTTTATCGGCAGTCTGGAGCATATTGGAATGCACGGCATCACAGTAAAAAGCGTGACGGGCACCATTCCTACCTATGTCTTTGCGTTGTTTCAGATGACATTTGCCGGAATAACGGTGGCGCTGATACTGGGTTCCATTGTGGACCGCATGAAATTTTCCGCATGGCTGCTGTTTACGGCGCTGTGGGTGGTTATTATCTATTGCCCGATCGCGCATTGGGTATGGGGCGGCGGCTGGCTGGCCAAAATCGGGGCGCTGGACTTTGCAGGTGGAAACGTGGTACACATCAACGCCGGTGTGGCCGGGCTGGTATTGTCTCTGATGCTGGGAAAACGCATCGGTTACGGCAAGGAAACCATGTTCCCCTCCAGCATCGCGCTGACGGGGCTGGGGGCGGCGCTGTTGTGGTTCGGCTGGTTCGGATTTAACGCCGGAAGTCAGCTGGCTGCAGATGGACTGGCCGGTTCGGCATTTCTGACGACCAATACATCGGCAGCCATGGGCGGCATCGCGTGGATGTTTACAGAATGGTATGTAACCAAGAAACCGACGTTACTTGGTATTGCATCAGGGGTTGTGGCCGGGCTTGTCTCCATTACCCCTGCATCCGGGTTCGTCGATTTGCAAGGAGCGCTCATTATCGGTCTGGTCGCGGGGGTGCTGGGGTTTAACAGCGTATCCAAGCTGAAGCACAAACTGGGGTATGACGATTCCCTGGATGCCTTCGGCGTACATGGCTTGTGCGGCGTTTGGGGCGCTCTGGCGACCGGGATTTTTGCCGATCCGTCAGTCAATCCAAATGGAACCGGCTTGCTGTATGGCAATCCCAAACAGTTGGGAATACAGGTCATCTCCATTCTGGCGACAGCCGGATTTACCGCAATCGGCACCTGGGCCGTTGTCTGTATTACCCGTATGGTCGTAGGCGGACTACGGGTGGAAAGAGATGATGAAATCGCTGGTCTGGATAATTCCCAGCATGGGGAGCGGGCGTTTGAAATCCTGATTTCATAATGATGAAATTGTGATATACTTCAAGCGATTTCTTTTTCCCAACACCATACAATCGGAGGCTGTAATGAAGAAAATCGAAGCAATCATAAAACCGTTCAAACTGGATGATGTCAAAGAAGCCTTAAATGAACTGGGTATTCAGGGCATGACCATCTCCGAAGTCAAAGGCTACGGCCGGCAGAAAGGACACAAGGAAATCTATCGGGGCGCTGAATATATCGTTGATTTTATACCGAAGATAAAGATAGAGATTGTCATTGAGGCCAAAATGGTGGACCAGGTTGTGGACAAAATCCGAAGTTCCGCCAGCACAGGCAAAATCGGCGACGGTAAAATATTCGTCACTCCGGTCGAGCAGGCTGTTCGCGTGCGAACCGGAGAAAAGGGAATGGATGCGCTTTGATATTTATAGGTTTTGATCATCGTTATGGCGGTGGACATTGCCGCCGCCAATCAGAGAGGAGATGTTCCATTGCCTGTGAAACTCCATACCATCATCGATGCTCCCGGTATTGACCGGATGCTGACCCGCATGGCCCACGAAATCCTCGAGGTCCACAAGGGCGCGGAAAAACTGACGCTGATCGGTATCCAGACCCGCGGGGTGCATATGGCCAGACGTCTTCAGAAGCGCATCCAGGCTATTGAAGGTATTGAAGCACCTGTCGGAATACTGGATATTACCCTGTATCGGGATGACTGGACCCGCATCAGCCATCATCCGGTGATTCAGGCCACCGATATTTCCTTTTCACTGGATGACCGGGATATTATATTGGTGGACGATGTTCTGTTTACCGGAAGAACCATTCGAGCCGCCATGGATGCGCTGATCGATTTCGGCCGTCCTCAGCGGATTGAACTGGCGGTTCTGGTGGATCGGGGACATCGCGAAATTCCCATTCAGGCCAATTACATCGGTAAAGTCGTACCCACCCGGAAAACCGAGACCGTCAATGTCATGCTTTCAGAATCCGACGATGTCGATCAGATCGTCGTGGAAGAAAGGAGCGAAGCCGATGGGAACTGAAGAGCACAGGGCAACGGCGCCCAAGCGTCTGGATATCGGTATTCTGTCTATTTCGACCACCCGGACGCTGGCCGAAGATAAAAGCGGCCACTGGATTCACCGGCAGGCGCAAAAAGAAGGCCATCAGGTGGTTTATCACCAGGTGATTCCCGATGACGCACAAATAATTTCAACCACAATTTCAGAAGTCATTCGCGAACATCACCCCCATGCGCTGCTGTTGACCGGGGGCACCGGCGCCAGCCCCAAAGATGTTACCATCGAAGCCGTACGTCCGCTGTTTTCCAAAGAACTGAGTGCATTCGGCGTGTTGTTTGCGCAGCTCAGCTTTGAGGAAATAGACGCTGCTGCGCTGCTGTCACGTGCAACGGCAGGCGTCATTGACAATGTGGCGGTGTTTTGCATGCCCGGCAGTCTGAACGCTTGCAAACTGGCCTGCAAGGCGCTCATTTTCCCTGAGCTGGGGCATCTGATCCGGCATATTCAGGAGGGATGATGCGCCAGTTGCAGGGGTGCTGTCCTTCCTTTTGAAAAGGGGGTGGCCTTGCCTTTCAAAACCAAAGACCTTTCCGGTGAATTTTACGCGCATTTCAAAATATTCCACGAGCTGATGTCGATCAAGGTTCGGGAAATCCTTCTGGTATCCAGCCCCTACGATGCGTTCATTATGGAGGAAGACGGCAGCCTTGCATCAAGGATTATAAATGAATACAGCGGATTAAACCTAAGCCTTCCACCACGTGTCATCCGGACGGATTCGGCGGCGGAAGCCCTTTCACTGCTGGAGCAGATCCGGTTTGATTTGGTCATCACCATGCCAAGACTGCATGAGATGGATGCATTTCAGCTTGGGCTGGCCATCAAACAATTAAAGCCGCACCTTCCGGTGATTTTGCTCAGCCACAGCATCCGCGGCATATATCCCTTTCCTGAGAATAAAGACTGCTCAGGCATCGACAAGATATATATCTGGTCTGGAAATTCCGATCTCCTGCTGGCGCTTGTCAAGAATACCGAAGATCGCCTGAACATAGACAGCGATACCCGGAAAGCCATGGTGCGGGTACTCGTTCTGGTTGAAGATTCTCCCACATATTATTCGACATTTCTGCCGCTGATTTACAAGGAAGTCGTCCAGCAGACCCAGGCGGTGCTGGGCGTCGGACTCAACGAGGAACACCGGCTGCTCCGGATGCGCTCAAGGCCCAAGATTCTTCTGGCGGTCAATTATGATGAAGCTTCGGAAATGATTCAGAAGTATCAGTCCTATCTGATCGGCGTCATATCGGATACCCGGTTTCCGCGAGACGGCCGACTGGATGACAATGCGGGGGCAACGCTTCTGACCCGCGTCCGGAAAGAAATTCCGGATTTGCCGCTGCTTCTGCTCAGCTCAGACCCAAAGAACCAGGCCAAGGCTGATGAAATCCCGGCGACGTTTCTGAACAAGAATTCTCCGGATCTGTTGACGGAGCTTCACGGCTTCTTCCTGAACCATCTCGGGTTCGGTGATTTTGTATTTCGCATGCCGGATGGAACGGAAATTGACCGGGCCTCGAATCTGCGGTCTCTCGAGCAGAAAGTATCCACGGTTCCGGATGAATCGCTGCTCTACCACGCCCGGAGAAATCATTTTTCCAACTGGCTGATGGCCCGGTCCGAAATCGCTCTGGCTTCAGCCTTTCGAAAGGTTCAGGCATCCGACTTCAGCAGTGTTTCGGAGATGCGGACATTTCTTGCCTCCAGTATCCGCAGGCTGCGGGAGGTTCAGCAAAAAGGAATCGTCGCCCGGTTCAATGCGCAGAATTTCGATGCGGAAATCATGGATTTCGTCAAGATCGGAGATGGTTCTTTGGGAGGCAAGGCCAGAGGACTTGCATTTTCATCTGCGCTGCTTCACCAGAACCTGTCTCTTTTTGAAAAATATCCGGATGTCGCCATTCAAATACCCAGAACCCTGGTAATCACCACCCGCGGATTTGAATCGTTTATCCAGCAGAATCACCTGGAACGCTGCGCCAAATGCGATTTGCCGGATGAACGGGTAACGGAGATATTTCTCAGCGCCCGAATGCCAGACTGGATTATGGCGGAACTCGAGGTGTTTCTCAGTCAGGTACGATATCCTCTGGCGGTGCGTTCCTCCAGCCTGCTCGAAGACGCTCAGTACCAGCCCTATGCAGGCTTGTACAACACCTATATGATTCCCAACAGCCATCTGGATTTTACCCGGCGTCTCGACCATCTCGTTATGGCCATAAAACGGGTGTATGCTTCGACCTATTACGAAAATCCCCGCGCATTTTCCCGCAGCACCATGCATCAGCCTCAAGAAGAATCGATGGCGGTCGTCATTCAACAGCTTGTCGGTGAGATCTATGGAGAGTATTTTTACCCGGCGCTCTCAGGGGTGGCGCAGTCATATAATTTTTATCCGTTCTCTCCCATGTCTGCTGAAGACGGAATTGCGCATATCGCTTTGGGGTTTGGAAAGACCGTGGTCGAGGGAGAAAAAAGCATCCGGTTTTGCCCCCGTTATCCATCCGTCCTGCCGCAGTTTTCATCGGTGGAGGATA
>DAIEFO010000164.1 GCA_027325475.1 Desulfobacteraceae bacterium
CTGCGGCCCAAAGCAGCGTTGTCCACGAGATAAGAACATTCAGCCCATCACCGAACCAGGGAAACCAGCCGGCGACAAAATGATATTTTTGTCCCAGTGTCAATCCGGATGCATCATTCCAGGGCAAAAACTTCTTCCAGTGCCGTTTGATGATCTGCATGGCGCCATACGCCCACCGAAACCGCTGACGCTTGTAACCGGCAAATGAATCCGGCGTAAGGCCATGACCGAAACTTTCACTGACATAGACGGATTCATATCCCGAGTTCATCAACCTCAACCCCAGTTCAGAATCCTCACAGATACACCACTCGCCCCAATGCCCCACGGTGTCCAGCGCATGTTTGCGGATCAGCGTCATGGTACCGTGCTGAATAATGGCATCCCGTTCATTTCGATGTACCATCCCGATCTGAAAGAATCCGTGATATTCAAAATTGCACATTTCCTTGAACTGGTTGCCATCCCACTCCCGATGATCCTGAGGCGCCTGAACAAACCCGATTCTGGGATTGTCAAAGTACGGCGTCAGAGATTTCAGCCAGTCTGGCCGCACCACATAATCGCTATCCACAATGCCGACAACCTGTACATCCGGCGCTGTAACGCTCAATCCAAAATTCAGCGCCCCCGCTTTAAAACCTTTCCATTTCCCCAAATGGAAAAAGCGGAATTTAGACCCCAGTTTTTCACAATAGTTCCGGACCGGCTCCCAGACCGCGGGATCCACCGTATTGTTATCGATGACCAACACTTCATAGTCCGGATAATCCAGGCAGCTCAGGCTGTCGAGGGTTTTAGCCACCATCTCGGGAGGTTCGTTACAGATCGCCAGATGCAGCGAGACTTTGGGAAACAACCTGCCCGGAGCAGGCGTCAGCGGGCGAAAAACCCGCTTTAAACCTTTTGGCCACAGCATTTCCGTCATTTCGAATCCATTAATCAGAACCACTGCCAAAAGCCCGCCTTGAAGCGGAAGCAGCAGCCCCCAAATCAGGGTTTCAGCGGGAAGCAGGTCATGGAGCCATGGAGACGCCGCCATCCATGTTAAGGCGGACATGCTGAGCTGTATCACCATCGCGAAGAAGAGCTGAGCGCTGTAAGGCTGGTCCGGTTTACAGCCCAGATATGCAGAAAGAAGAAACATACCCAGAATCGTGGATATCATCACAGGAATAAAAACGGTTGATGCCCGATCTACGGGACCTTCCAAAGCAATCTTCAAATGGCGGTTCTTGTCGAACAGCCCCCAGTGCGCCCCCATCACACCTTCCAGCCCAACCTTCCAGGGTTGATCGAAAGCTTCCATGATAAAATAATCGATTTTTTCGGCCCTGGCCATATTGAAAAAGCCCCGAAGGAAGAGGGCTTCATTGACGGTGCTGGGCCTGGCGGGGCCTCGACGTTCTCCGTGACTGGGCCAGCCAACTTCGGCAATTAATACATGTTTGTCCGGATACGCCTGCTGCACCTGATGATAGCGATCCATAACCCAGTTCAAGGCATGATCGAGAGGAATCTTTTCCCAGTAAGGCAAAATATGGATCGCAATAAAATCAACATTTTTTGCCAGCTCGGGATTATTGATCCAGACATCCCAAGGCTCAGCCGTACTGACAGGACACGGTACCTGTTCCCGCACCCTGCGGATATAACCGATCAGTTCCTTGATCGTCAAATCACCTCGCAGTACGGATTCATTACCCACAATAACCCGCTTGATCGTAGAAGTATAGGTTTTGGCGTTACGGATAAGATTGCGAATCTCCAGTTCGTTGCGTTCCCTGTTTTGATCGAGCCAGGCTCCGGCAGTGACACTTAAGCCATAACGAGCCGCCATGCCAGGAATATCCTCAAATCCATCAATTGAGGAATACGTTCGCACACTGCGCGTCACCCCACGCAGCATATTCAAATCTTTATCAATCTGGTCAGGAAGCGGGTAAACTTTCTTCATGGGGTTCTGCCCCTTGTGATAAGGGCTGAAAGAAACTCCCTGAATCTTACCAATCCATGGAGGGACATTCGGCGCGGGACGGTTCAGCGTCAGCCATATGGCAAGATTTGCGCATATTACCAAGCATATAATTGAATATTTAATTTTTTGCATTCAGATGCATCCTTGATGGCTGAATATTTTTCTGCAGATTCATTGTTCAGAATTCATAAGCCCAGCGAGTATCCGTCAAGCATTCTTTTTCTCTGTCAACACGCTGTTTTGTAAACTTGATATATTATTTCAACTTGAGGCCTGTGTCAAGAAATCTGTCTTCCGCCAGGCAGTATGGAGAGCGGCATGGAATCTGCCGATTGACCACAAGAGACGTTTCGGCTATGATAATCCTCAATGCAAAGATAACAAGGGCAGTATGGTATGATCACGGAACGATCATGATCGTTTCTGATGAGTTCCGCCGGCATCTGAAGGAGGAGGCAATACTGTATAATGAAAATGTTTCGCTGTTTTTTGATCATGCTGCTTGTTTTCCCGATGGCGTCATGTTCTTTAAGGAAACTGGCTGCCCCGGAACACGTTCCCCAAACGGCTCCCTCCCGGTCATCCGCAGAGCCGGGAGCCAATCTTTTCGCATCTGCTGAAAAATGGCGCATGGAAAAAGCCTATCCCACTGCTCTGGGGGCCTACCAGAACTATCTCTATACATATCCGAATGCTCCCCGCACGGCGGATGCATTGATGGCGGTAGCGGAAATATACCGTATTCTGAAAAAACCCGCCCTGGCTATTCCGTATTACCAGCGTCTCATTCTTCAACACCCTGATAGCGCTCTGATATCACAGGCCAAACTGGGTATTCTGACAACGTTCTCTCAAATAGGCGATTACCCGAAGGTGGTTTCTGAAGGGCAGTCATTTCTCAGAAGCCCTTTGCCTAAAGATTATTTCCAAAAGATAGCCGCCATAACAGCCGATGGCTGCCGCCATCTGAATCGTTATGGCGAGGCTGTATCTATCTATGCAATGCTGGTGGAAAAATTCACCGGCAAGGATGCTGATACCGCACTGGAAAACATGAGAGGGATACTGGACAAGGTCTCCCCCTCTGACCTGACCTCGCTGCTGAACCGAACGTCATCTCCGCAAGTGAAGCCATGGCTCCTGCTGCAACTGGCAAAAAACAGCTTGGGAGCCGAACAGCCTGAAAAAGCGCTCGAAATTTTGACCAGACTCACGGAGCAATATCCCAAAACCGACGCAGCAATTCAAGCCGGACAAATGATCGCCTCTCTTAAAAAACGTTCCGATTTCAAGCGGCATACGTTAGGATGCCTCCTGCCGTTGAGCGGCACTTATGAACTTTATGGAAAACAGGCGATGAGAGGTGTTGAGCTGGCTCAGAACCAGTTCACCACCTCTCACCCGGGCTCTCAGCTCACGGTCTTAATCAAAGACACCGGATCGGATCCAGCCAAGACTGTCACGGCTGTTAAGGAATTGGCTGATGCCGGCGTCGCCGCCATCATCGGTCCGGTCGCCACTGCCGATATAGCCGCGCAGGAAGCCCAGAAACATGATATCCCGATTATCACCCTGACACAAAAGCCCGATATCACCCGGATCGGCGACAGGGTCTTCAGAAATTTCATGACGTATGAGGCTCAGACAGATGCCGTCGTATCCTTTGCCATCCAAAAACTGGGGCTTCGCCGTTTTGGGGTGCTGTATCCCAATGAACCCTACGGAATCAACTTCAAGACCCTGTTTCAAGATAAGGTTGCCGCCGCCGGGGGCCAGATCGTCATGACAAGCAGCTATGATTCCGCTCAGACCGATTTCAGGGATATCCTTAAAAACTTTGCCGGTTCCGCAACCACCGCACCATCGGCCGATCAAAACATTCCGCCATCTGCAAGCGTCGCCGCTTCGACTTCTTCGAATGCAAATATCGAAGCGCTTTTCATACCGGAAGCGCCATCAAAACTGGCTGTGATTGCACCGCAACTGCCTCTGGCAAAGCTCCAATCCGTGGTCCTGCTGGGGACCAATTTATGGCATTCAACCAAACTGATGCACATGGCAGGCCCTTCCCTTCAGGGCGCCATCATTCCAGACGGTTTCTTCGCCGATAGCATTTCAAACAATGTGCAGCAATTTGTCCGGTCATTCCGTGAAGCTTTTGGGGAATCTCCCGACTACATCGAAGCCGTTTCTTACGACACCGCCATGATGATGTTTCAGATCGTGAGCGATCCGGATTTGCAGTTTCGCAGTTCCATTGTCAGCGCTCTGTTGAATCCTGCTGGATATCATGGGGTTACCGGAGATTTTCATTTCAACGCAAACCGGGAAGTCGAGAAAAAGCTTTATCTGCTTCAGATTAAAGGGGAGCAGTTTGTCGAAACGGTTTCTCCGTGATTCTGCCCCAAATCTGCGGGTTGTCATCGAACACTCCTGTCCATCGGGAAATATGATAAATCCAGTCTATCTGACCTACCTGGGGATAACTTCAGGACTTTATACGGCAGGGCTGCCTTACGCCTTGCTGTATTCAAGGCTTTCCGGACGCTACCGGCGCAGCATTTACCAGCGTATGGGAATTTCCCCCCAGCCTGTTGCAGCGCTGACTGGCCACACTCCCAGAATCTGGCTTCACGCCGTCTCAATGGGTGAAGTAACCGCGGCAACGCCTGTGATCGAAGCGCTGCAATCGGCCATGCCCAATGCGGGAATCGTCCTTTCCGTTTCTACGGAACATGGGTATGATCTGGCGTGCGCTCGCCTGCCCTCTGATATTGTCTGCATTTATGCGCCTGTCGATTTTATTCTGTCTGTACGAAACGCGTTCCGAAATATACAGCCGGATATCATGGTTTTTGTGGAAACGGAACTATGGCCGAACTGGCTGATGACCGCACGCCGCATGGGCATCCGTACGGCTGTCATCAACGGCAGAATTTCAGAGAGGGCTTTCAGGCGCTATTCCAGAATCCGTCCGCTGATGAAACCGATTCTTAATGCCATAGACGCCTTCAGCATGATTCAGGACGCCGACGCGCAGCGTATTCTGGCAATCGGCGCAGACGCAGACAGAATATCCGTAAACGGCAATGCCAAATACGATCTCCTGATACGCCATACTGACAGCCGCATCGCCTCGGCAATGCAACGTCTTTTTGCACTGAACGATGACTCCCTTGTGTTTCTGGCGGGCAGCACCCGGCAATCTGAAGAGGACATTATTCTCGATGTCTATCAGAAAATATCACCGTATTTTCCCGGAATGCTGCTGATTATCGCCCCTCGCCACACAGAACGGTGCAACATCATCCAACGGCGCATCGCAGCAAGAAGTTTAAAATACCAGTTGCGCACAGAACTGGAAAAAACGCCAAGAACGGCACCAATTGTGATTCTGGATACGATGGGAGAGCTTCAGG
>DAIEFO010000165.1 GCA_027325475.1 Desulfobacteraceae bacterium
AGCATTCCCCGGTTTCCGAAATCGCCGATGCAGTAGTCAACCCCTGTCACAGGCTTTCGAAAATGTTCTTCATACTTGTCAAAAACCCTTACCTGATGGCCTTCAGCAAGGAGCCTGTCAACCAGATGGGAACCAATGAAACCATTGCCGCCAAGAATCAACATGTTCATCTCTTTTCCAACCCTTTACCTGATGGCGTTCCAAAAAATACTCGCTGATCGAATCCCGATTCAGCCTTTCATCAACTGATCGTAGAGTGATTCGATATCTTTCAGCAGCCGCTCCTTCGCATATTTCTTAACGACATAAGCACGGGCACGTTGAATCCGGGTTTCCCTGATCTTCGGATCTTCTCCGAAAAGGTAATCGAGCCCCATGAAAAAGCCCTCTGAATCACCATTTGGGCAAAGAAGTCCCCGTTCACATATCATAAACCGGGATGTTTTGGCTGAAAAATTGTCCGGGCTTCCCATCAGGTCCATAATCCCCCCAACCTGGGTTGCAATTACCGGAACAGATGATGCCATGGCTTCGATGATGGAGACCGGTGTTCCTTCATTCAAAGAGGTCAGCGCCAGGACGTTCAGATCAGCATAAACCATAGATACATTCTGAATCCAGCCGCAGAAGACGACATAGTCGGACAGATGCGCCTGCCGGCAATACGCTTCAAGATATTGACGGCATTCCCCATCGCCGACAACCACAAACCTGACATCGATCTGCGGATTTTCGTCCAATAAGCGCCGGACAGCCTCAAAAAACATTTCATGATTCTTTATGGGGACCAACCGTCCGATGATTCCGACCAGAATCGTTTTGCTTCCTACACCCAGTTTTTCCCGAAAACGCCCTCTTGAAACACCGCTGGAGAGAAAGGGCTCAAGGTCAAATCCCAACTCTATTTCACGTATTTTTTTCAATGGCGCAATACGGTATTTTATGGCCAGATCACGCCTCTGGGTTTCACTGATGGCAATGATCACATCGGTCATCCTGGCAAGAACCCTTTCAATCAGGATGAAGAACCGTGATTTTGTCCTGCTGAAATACCCGTCAAAGACATGACCGTGAAACGTATGAACAATTTTGATGTTTTTTCTGAAAATCAGATTATATAGAAGCACTGTGATCCGCGCAGTGAATCCAGCCTTGGCAGTATGCGTATGGACGATATCCGGTTGCATCTTCCGGATGAGTTGAAATATGCGACGTATCACGCGCAGGTCCATGGGAATGCGGATGTCCCGCTGCATCTCGGAAAGCTGATAGGGTTTGGACACACTGCCCTGAAACAGATACGACATATCCCCTTCCTTTTCGGAAATCATACCGGTAACCAAAACTGACTCGAAATGCTCCGGATTCAATCCTGTTGTCAGCAAATGGACATGAATCGCGGGACCGCCGACGTTGAGCCGGGCGATCAGACGCAATATTTTGATTTTTTTCGAATCAGGCCGTGCCTGAGAAGGAGTGAAACTGCAGGCATCCTGAATTCCGGTACAACGGGAAATTCCGTTAAGCATGATCAGCAAACCAAACCGCGTGAACAGGCTGGCAATCACCATGACTTTGATCAGCCAGGGTGTTGCCGGGCTGTATTTTTCAAACAACAGATAAACGCTTTTGTGAAATTCAAATCTGGATTTCGAAAAGTGTTGACTGCTGCTGACGCCTACATGATGTATGATGTTTGCCGGAGGATAATAAACCACTTTCCATCCCCCATTCCACATTCTTTTGCACCAATCCGCATCTTCCCAATACATGAAAAAACGTTCATCAAAATAGCCGACCGCATGGACTGCCTTTCGCCGAATCACCATGCAGGCACCCGACACCCAGTCCACTTCCATGGGATGAATGCCATCAGAACGATTCGTCAATATATTGGCACTGGTTATCGGATTATTGGGAAATATCCGGCTAAACAGCGACGAGCGGCCGAACAATGCTGTCAGCGGCGTTGGGAAAGCTCTGGCTGACCCCTGAACGGAACCATCCTCATCCATTATTCTGGGGCCAGCGATGGCAACCTGAGAATTCTGTTCCATGAATGGAATGATATTGTTGAAAAAACCTTTCAGTATCCTGGAGTCCGGATTCAACAAGACCACATAAGGGGCATTCCCTTTTTTAAGCGACTGATTCACCGCAGCGGCAAACCCCAGATTCTTTTTATTGCGGGTAAGCATCACATCCGGGAACTGATTGGTAATCCGATCAATCCCATCGACGGAACCATTGTCCTCAATCCAGATCGCGGCGGGGAGTCCTTCTATATCCGCGTAAATGGATTGAAGACATTCTAGGAGATAATCCGTACTGTTGAAATTTACGATAACGATATCAATCACAGGTTGCCATTATTCATATCTTGTTTTCTGAACCGACGGGACAAACGCGAAAAGCTCTGTTCCTTCTCAAACAGTTTCCAGATATAATCATCCTGAACCCGGCGCCGGGCCAGATTTTTTTTTCGTTTTTCCAGAACTATTTTCCAGGCTTTAATACTGTCCCATTTAGCCCGGATAAAGGCTGCTGAAAGCCCTTTTGCGGCAAAAAAGCCAAATGCGGCAATCGTGTACACTATATGACGCACCGCAGTCCGGAATAACAGTGGGGCAGGCATGTTCTGAAAGTAAACCCACTCTATATTGCGGTGCCCATAATATACGGATGTCGGAGAATCATATCCGATCGTCCGGCTTGCCTGATGATACACAACCGCATCCGGAACATAACAGCATTGATGCCCCCTAAGTTGAGCCCTGAAGCTCAAATCTACATCTTCATAAAGCAGAAAAAAATCCTCGTCGAACAGCCCGATATCCTTAAGCATGGTCATGCGATACATGGCCGCCCCCGCGCAGGCCCCGAAAATCCATTCTGTCTGGCAGAACAAATCGACGGACTGGCCGCGTCCGCGCAAACTGCCGGCGCCAGCAGTTGTATATGCGTCTCCGGCCCGATCGATGATATGGGGCACATCCTGATAAAGCATTTTCGATGCCGCAAATCCCGCCTCCGGATATCTGCGCATGGCGTCAATCAGCGTTTCCAGCCACAGGGGGTGGGCAATGGCATCGTTATTCAGTAGCGCCACATAGTCTGTCTGAACGCTTTGAATCGCAATATTATTGGCCGCCGAAAATCCAAGATTTTCCGACAGCGTGATGAGAGAAACCTCAGGAAATTGTCGCTTGACAGCCGCCGCCGATCCGTCAACAGACCCGTTGTCCACAACAACCACAGCCATGATATCCCGGACAGACTGCTTTCTGAGCGCGTCAAGACACTGCATGAGACATGGCATGCCGTTCCAGTTCACGACAACAACGGTAACCAGCGCAGTCATTCAGCCCGCACCATATTTTCACCTGAATTCCGCCCAATGAAAATCGTCATATAAAGCCGGATCAGCCGGACATATTTGCCGTGAAATTCCCCTCGCCTCAGGGCAGCAGTCAGAATATCCTTTTCAGATTGCACGATCATTTTCCAGAGCAGACTGTCGGGAATGGTCTTCCGGGAGGTCCAGTACTTCCTTTTTTTCAGCATTGCCGACAAATCGCAAAAAGCCGAGCACATGCCGTTAAGACAGGATAAAAACTGTCGTCTCCAAATCATCAGAAACAACCATCCGAAATGGTGCAGCAGAATGACTGGCCATTTACGCAAAAATATGGATGCGGGATAATTCTGAACCACCACTCGGACCATATTCCGGGTGGTTTGGCTCACGGTAAAGGGATTCAAGCGGCTTCCCGAGGTCTGGCTCCCCATATGATACACCCTGGCCCCTGGGACATATAAGCACCGGAGTCCCAGACGTGCCGCCCGCAAGTTGATATCCACATCCTCAAGATACGCGAAATAATCCTCATCAAACAACCCGACGTTATCGAAAAAAGACTTTCGATACAGGGCAGCGCCGGCACAAACCCCGAATACACGCACGGGATGATTCCACAAAGGACTATCCGGTTCCCGGGTGCCAAGCCGATATCCGCAGCCGCCCCGAGAAACGCCGTCTCCGGCGCCATCGAGCATCTTACGGTTATGATACTGAATCATTTTCGGAGCGAAGCTGGCGTATCCTCCATTTGTATCCGCTGTTTGAATCAGAATCGACAGACAGTCGGGATCCAGCTCCGTATCATTATTCAGTAAAAAAACATAGCGGCTTCTGGAGCGCCGGATGCCTGCATTCACTGCCGCGCTGAATCCCTTGTTGATGCTGAAGCAAATGGTCTGAACCCTCGGATAATGGCATCTGACCCATTCAAACGTCCCATCTTCGGATCCATTGTCCACCAGAATGACTTCAAAAACGCAACCTGTCTGATTTGCGATTGAATGCAAACAGTTTTTCAACAGATACAATCCGTTGATACTCGGGATGACGATGGTTGCATCAGGCATCAACAAAATAAATAAGTCCCTGCCGTTTCAAACGCCATGATTTTTCAAAAATATGTGCAAAAGGAATGGACATATCCGCAAGCGATTCTCTTTTCCGATAAATTACTGAAAATATCAAGTGCAATCCCGCTGCAGACTCCATGGCAGACGCCACAGAGCCCTTGGAGAATCTCACCTCCCCTGTCGTGTGACATTTCCTCCCTAATGGATATTTTTATGAAACATTGAGAATAAGAAATTTTCTTTCAGTCTGTATTTTTTCATTAATTGCAGCCAGTTCTCGTTATCCGGATACTGATGAAGGATGGATTGAATAGAAGCGTAACGGTTAATCAGTTTCGACTTCATCAGATTTTTTATAGACAGGCCGTGTTTTATTCTTTTTCGAAAATCGTCATAGTACCGGCTATAATATAGCTCGTGATAGACGATCAATTCGTTAATCAAATCCGATAGCGCCGCCTCTGATCTATTTCTGGCCGATGTTCCTTTATTGTGCAGCCGAAAAGTCGCCAGTTTCTCACGCGTAAAACAAAAACCCTTGTTGATGGCCACTCGCATCCAGTACTCCCAGTCGATGATCTGCGTCAAATCAACATTAAATTTTCCAAACCGGGAAATTACAGAGCGATGAAACATGACAGCGGTAGGCTCGCCGATACAATTGAAAACAGGGTATTTTTCCACATGCACGGCGAAGTCTTCGGCAGAAATCGCCTCGGAATGATGGGGAAAACGGTTAGTGATACAGTTGTCTTTGATATAATTCAAAAATTTTTCCTGAAATATCGCATCAATATTTTCTTGAAAAATAAAATCGCGTCCGCAAACCGCCATAATATTGTTTGTTCGGGTTGCCAGTCCGTGAAGTTTTTCAATGCAGTCCGGGGACAGCAAATCATCCTGAAAAGCGAATTTGATCCATTCTCCCGTAGCCATCTCCATGCATTTATTCCAGTTCCCCCCCAA
>DAIEFO010000166.1 GCA_027325475.1 Desulfobacteraceae bacterium
ACTGGGAGATGTCAGCGCCAGCCCACGGGTAAAGCCGTAATAATTGCCTGCCAGCGCCAGTCCCGCCAGGATGCCTAAGGCCGGTGGTTTGATCAGGATTTCAAAAAAATGAGGCCGGTGAACAAGATAGTAACCGGTGAGAAAGATAACGGAAAAAGTAAAACGAAACCAGATGATCGTACTTGCGCTGAACCGGAGCAGTGCGTATTTGAGCACCACCGCCAGCAGCCCCCACAGGATGGCGGTCAGACTGATATAAGCAATTCCTTTGGAATGGTTGGACATTTTCATCTTTTAAACCACGTTTCGAGAACGGTCAGAGAATTCATCAGATGCGTATAGGAAAAAACCTCAACCGATACCGTGCCGCTGAATCGATTGAGGATGGAACATATCCCCTTTTGTGGGTTCGGGTCAAGGACATCCAGCCCCAGATGATCTTTTCCATTTTGGACGCCGTGCAGGTGAATCAGCGCTGTCCGGTTCTCAAAATGATCGTACGTGGCGGTGATATCTTCCTGGTGAATCATTAAATGCCCCAGATCCAGACATACCTGCAGATGGAATGCGTCCAGGACAGGCGCGAGCCATTCCAGCGGGTAGTCAAGGGTTTCAATGGAAAGGCAGGAACCCTTGATTCCTGTTTTAAGAAGTTTGTGTAAAGTGTCTGCGGTTCTACCTATCCAGGACATATCGCATTTTTCCCGCACCGGTGTCTGTGAATATGGAAGATGAAGGGTATGGGTGGAAGCTCTAAGAGGCTGAACACGTTCCATGACCCGCAGCATCGTTTCAACAAAATGATTTCGAACATCGGGTTCCAGGCTTCCGGGATTGATGTCCGTTGGCAGATGAACATTATAGGTCAGATCCATATCCATGGCCAGTGACGCCATTTCCTGAATACTCCGGGCGGATGGCAGCGCGTCGCCTTCAAAGCACAGAATCTCGATTTCATCCAGACAGGCGCCCAGAAGGCGAATGTTGGGAATGTAATCATCCGGATAGATAAACGATGGTGCGCAGAGCTTGAACGGAAATGCCTTTTTAAAAGATTGGGGAAGTCTGGGGTGCATGGGGTGTCCTGTGGGTTCGAAGCGAATTAAAAATGATGCCCTCGTAAAAAGTCGATTTTCAGACGGCTTCGTAAAAAGTTCGCAGGCAAGGCGTGCAAATCCTGGGGGATGAAGCGTAGTTGTCATACGCTGCAATGACGAAGGATGCGGAGCAAGCGCAGCATGCGGACTTTTTACGAAGCCGTCAAAAATATCGGCGTGATGTCGGGGTGACGGTTATAAACATCCGATGGCCATTGTCACCGCCAGAAGCGCGGTCCATAAAAAGGCGGCGCATATCATTATGTCGCAGGCTCTGGGAATATCGCTCAGCGTGACATCTCCGAATGAAACGCCGATGTAGGGTTTGCGGACTGTCTGTCCGTGATAGACAGCAGGGCCGTTCAGCCTGACAGAGAGCGCACCGGCAAAGGCGGCCTCAGGGTAGCCCGAATTCGGGCTGGCATGATGTGCGCCTTCACGTATGGCCGTCTGGAAGGATCGTTTTCCCGCCTGGATTCCAGCCAGCAGGGAGACGGCCAGGGCGATTACCGGAACGCAAAGACGCGCGGGAATGAAATTGGCGATATCATCCAGCCGTGCCGAGGCTTTGCCGAAGAGAATATATGCGTCGTTTTTGTAGCCGACCATGGAATCCAGGGTATTGATCATCCGGTATGTCATGGCCAGCGGCGCACCGCCGATGGCTGCGTATAACAGCGGTGAAATGACGCCATCCACCAGATTTTCCGCTGCTGTTTCAATGGTCGCGCGAATTACGCCCTGTTCGGTCAGATTTCCGGTTTCGCGTCCGACAATGCGGGAAACAGCTTCCCTTGCTTCAGCCAGTCCGCCGGATGCAAAGGCGTTACGGACATCCATGGCCGCCGTTCGCAAGGATGAAGGGCTGATACAATAATAAATGCAGATGGTTTCGACAATAAACCGAATGACCGGATGCACCATGCCCGATGTATGTACCAGCAAAAACGTAAGCATCCATACAGCAGGAACCAGAAATCCGGTCAAGAGTGTTCCTGAAATCACCAGTGGAAACGGGAGCCGTCTGAAAACCGGTTCCATGCGCATGATGGCCTTACCCATCCACCTTACGGGGTGCGGCAGCGGGCAGGGATCGCCCAGTATCATGTCCAGAATAAAAGCGGTAGGAATGCTGTATGATAAATGAAGTTCCATAGGATGGTGACTTTATCAGGTTGGTTGCGTCTTTTCAAGCGGGATACAGATGCTGCCGATGTTATCATTTTTGACGGCTTCGTAAAATGTTTGCAGGCAAGGCGCGCAAATCCTGAGGAGTGAAGCGTACTTTTCGTACGCTGCAACGACGAAGGATGCAGCACAACGCAGCATGCGGGCTTTTTACGAAGTCGTCATTTTTCGCTTGACAGAGAAGCGACATTCATATATCGCTTGGTACGAAACGCTGTTTCGTATAATCTGCATTAAAAAAAATCTGAAATAATAATTAGCTATTATTTCAAAATATTAAATTTAATAATAGATGTAACATAGTTTTTAATTTGTAATAACTGGTTAACCATTTAAATAAATATCGTTTTATATTAGATAGATATGAATTGACATATTTATCTTAATGTGTCATAAGGATGATGGATAGTAACAATGTTATTGTTTTCTGGCGCATTTGGATGCGCCGGTATGTGTGCATTATGTATTTCGGTTTACAAAACACTTCCTATACGTTAAAAAACAGACTTGCCATTAGAACCCTTTTGTGAACAACCCGAATAAAGGAGAACCTCGATGTCCAGGAAAATGAAGACCATTGATGGCAACACCGCGGCAGCCCATGTGGCGTACGCCATGAGTGATGTTGCTGCGATTTATCCGATCACACCTTCAACTCCGATGGGGGAAATCGCCGATGAATGGGCGGCCCAGGGACGTAAAAATATTTTTGGCCAGACCCTTATGGTCAAACAGATGCAATCCGAGGCAGGCGCTGCGGGTGCGGTTCATGGCGCTCTGGCAGCCGGGTCTCTGACCACGACATTCACGGCATCTCAGGGGCTGCTGCTGATGATTCCCAATATGTACAAAATTTCCGGGGAATTACTGCCGGGCGTGTTTCATGTGACAGCCCGCGCCATTGCAGCCCATGCGCTTTCCATCTTCGGAGATCACGCGGATGTCATGTCCGTGCGTCAGGCCGGTTTTTCCATGCTGTGCTCCAACTCGGTTCAGGAGGTCATGGACCTGGCGCTGGTATCCCATCTGTCTGCGATTGACAGCCGGGTGCCGTTTCTGCATTTTTTTGACGGTTTCAGAACATCTCATGAAATTCAGAAAATCGAACTGATCGATTATGAGGATATGGCAAGACTGGCCAATATGGAAGCTATCGAAGCTTTCCGCAGCAGGGCCATGAATCCGGAGCATCCCCATATCCGGGGTACAGCTCAAAACCCTGACATTTATTTTCAGGGAAGGGAAGCTACCAACAGCTTCTATCAGAAGGTTCCGGCAATTGTTGCCAACAACATGAAAAAAGTCGGGGAACTGACCGGAAGACGTTATCATCTTTTCGATTATATCGGCGATCCGCAGGCCGAACGGGTGATCGTTTCCATGGGATCGTCCTGTGAAGCCATCGAGGAAGTGGCCAATCATCTGAACGAAAATGGCGAGCGGGTGGGGCTTGTGAAGGTACGGCTTTACAGGCCGTTCAGTGTGGCCGATTTTCTGGAAGCGCTGCCAGCCACCTGCGATAGAATCACGGTTCTGGATCGTACCAAAGAGCCTGGCGGCCTCGGGGATCCGCTGTATGTGGATGTCTGCACGGCGTTTATGGAAAGAGGCGAAGCGCCGGTGATTACCGGAGGCCGCTATGGACTTGGTTCCAAGGAATTTACACCGGCCATGGTCAAGGCCGTCTATAAGAACATGAATGCTGCAGGCCCCAAAAATCATTTTACGGTGGGAATTGTCGATGACGTCACCCGAACGTCCCTGGAACTTGAGGATCAGACAGATACCACGCCGACAGGCACGGTTCAGTGCAAGTTCTGGGGGTTGGGGTCCGACGGTACGGTCGGCGCTAACAAAAGCGCCATCAAGATTATCGGAGACAATACCCCGATGTATGCGCAGGGGTATTTTGCTTACGATTCCAAAAAATCTGGCGGCATTACGGTTTCCCACCTGCGTTTTGGGAGTGAACCTATCCAGTCCACCTATCTGGTCAATACCGCGGATTTCGTGGCCTGCCACAAGGCCCAGTATGTCCAGATTTATGACGTACTGGAAGGTATCAAACCTGGCGGCACATTTCTGTTGAATTCCAACTGGTCTCTGGAAGACATGGAAACCGTGCTTCCTGCCAGAATGCGGCGTTTTATCGCTGAAAACAAATTGAAATTCTACAACCTGGATGCTGTAAAAATCGCTGAAGCTGTAGGGCTTGGCGGCCGGATCAACATGATCATGCAGACCGCGTTTTTTCAACTGGCCAATGTCCTGCCGGTCGAAAAGGCCATTTCTCTGCTGAAAGATGAAATCAAAAAGGTTTATGGCAAAAAAGGCGATAAAATCGTTCAGATGAACATGGATGCGGTGGATCAGACACTGGCCAATCTTCAGGAAATTACCTATCCCGAGTCGTGGAAAAATGCTGTGGGCAGCGATGTGGTCACTTCGGAGATTCCTGCTTTCGTGAGGGATGTGATGAATCCGATGTTGAAGCAGCAGGGAGACACCCTGCCGGTCAGTGCATTCCAGCCGGACGGCGTTTTTCCTGTGGATACAGCCCGGTATGAAAAACGCGGAGTGGCTATCCAGGTGCCCGAGTGGATCATCGATAACTGCATTCAGTGCAATCAATGCGCGTTCGTTTGTCCCCACGCCGCCATCATTCCGGTAGTGGCAACTGCTGAAGAGCTTGCCGCAGCGCCAAAGACCTTTGAAACCCGGCCGGCCTTGGGCAAGGAACTGAAAGGATATCAGTTCCGTATCCAGGTCAATACGCTCGACTGTCAGGGATGCGGTAACTGTGCGGATATCTGTCCGGCCAAACAGAAAGCCCTGGTGATGAAACCCATTGAAACCCAGACGCCGGTTCAGGTTCCCAATCATCAGTTTTCGTTGACAGTTCCGGTGAAAGACAGTCTGCTGAAACGCGATTCCGTGAAGGGCAGCCAGTTGGTGAAACCCCTGATGGAATTCTCCGGCGCATGTGCGGGATGCGGAGAGACACCGTATGTGAAGGTGCTGACGCAGCTTTTCGGTGAACGCATGATTATTGGAAACGCCACCGGATGCAGCTCGATCTGGGGAGCTTCGGCGC
>DAIEFO010000167.1 GCA_027325475.1 Desulfobacteraceae bacterium
GTATGATGCGTTTGGCCAGCGTCAGGTGTCCGTCATCTACACCCAGTTGAATCAGTATCACGTGATTCTGGAAGCTGCGCCTTCTTTCTGGCAGCATCCGGACACGCTGCGTGACATATATGTGGCGTCATCCAGCGGCCAGATGGTGCCGCTCAGCGCTTTTACCTCCTATCAGCCGGATGCCACATCGCTTGCGGTCAATCACCAGGGGCAGTTCCCTTCGGTGACGATTTCATTTAATCTGGCGCCGGGTGTTGCGCTGGGGGATGCGGTGAATGCCATTGATACCGCCATGAGTCAGATCGGTCTGCCCGGCGGTATTCAGGGAAAATTCGCCGGAACGGCCAAGGCATTTGAAGATTCCCTCAAAAGCGAGCCATTTCTGATTCTGGCGGCTCTGGTGTCGGTCTATATCGTTCTGGGCATCCTGTATGAAAGCTATATCCATCCGCTGACCATTCTCTCTACCCTGCCATCCGCGGGAATCGGGGCGGTGCTGGCGTTGATGGCGTTTCATTCCGATCTGAACATGATTGCCATCATTGGCGTCATTCTGCTGATTGGCATCGTCAAGAAAAATGGTATTATGATGATTGATTTTGCATTGATGGTGCAGCGCCAGGAGCAAAAAACCGCGACAGAGGCCATTTACCAGGCATGCCTGCTGCGGTTTCGGCCGATCATGATGACCACCATGGCGGCGCTTCTGGGGGCCGTGCCGTTGGCGATGGGCCTGGGGATTGGTGGCGAATTGCGGCGTCCTTTGGGAATTTCCATTGTCGGCGGGCTTCTGTTCAGTCAGATGCTGACGCTGTTTACCACGCCGGTGATGTATATTTATCTGGACAGACTGCGCGCCTGGCTGGAAGCAAGGCGCCGGAAGAAGCCGGCGGCTGTTGTGGTTGTCGAATGATGGGGGCATGTATGTGTTATTGGGGGAAAAAACTGATACGAATGGTTGTTGCAGCAGGCGCTTTGGGGCTGACTGCCTGTACGGTAGGCCCGGATTACGTGCGGCCCGCGGCTGTTGTAACCATGCCTTCATCTTTTAAAGAAACGGCTGGATGGAAAGTGGCGCAGCCGCAGGATGAGGTATTGTCCGCAAGATGGTGGGAAATATACGGCGACCCGCAGTTGAACGCGCTCGAAACTCAGGTGGCCATCGACAATCAGAATATCAAGGCTTATGAGGCCTCTTTCCGTCAGGCGCAGGCACTGGTGCAGTCCGCCCGTGCCGGATATTTCCCGACGGTTGCGGTCGGCGCATCGGCCACCCGAACCCGCACATCCGCCAATCTTGACGGTTCAAACGCCGGAAAAGAGACTTCCGACTTTCAGCTCCCTTTCAGCCTTGCCTGGGAAGCGGACATCTGGGGACGCATTCGCAGAAATGTTGAAGCCGGGACGGCTGCGGCTCAGGCCAGCGCTGCGGATCTGGCCGCGGCAAGGCTCAGCGCTCAATCGGAACTGGCGGTGGACTATTTCCAGTTGCGGCTTCTGGATGCTCAGAAACGGCTTCTGGATGACACGGTCGCCTGCTATCAGAAGTCTCTGGACATGACGCAGAACCGCTATGCCAGTGGTATTGCGGCCAGATCGGATGTGCTTCAGGCCGAAACCCAACTGAAAAGCACTCAGGCTCAGGCCATCGATCTGCTGGCGCAGCGATCCAAAATGGAGCATGCCATTGCGCTGTTGATCGGCAAGCCTGCTTCGGAGTTTTCTTTAGCGCCGAAGCCGCTGACATTCCAGGTTCCCGTGTCGCCGGCCGGTCTTCCTTCCGAACTTCTGGAACATCGGCCGGATATCGCTTCCGCGGAACGAAAGATGGCGGCCGCCAATGCGCAGATCGGTGTGGCTGAAGCCGCCTACTATCCCACGATTCGGCTTTCGGCATCCACAGGGCTGGATGCTTCCAACATTCTGGATGTGATGTCATGGCCGGCCAGGTTCTGGTCGGTGGGGCCGGCGGTGTCTGAAACCCTCTTCGACGGCGGGCTGCGGAAGGCTCAAAGCCGGCAGGCTGTTGCTGCGTATGACCAGACAGTGGCTGCCTATCGTCAGACGGTGTTGACCGCTTTTCAGGAGGTGGAGGATAATCTGGCGGCGCTGCGGGTATTGGCGGAAGAAGCGGGCGTACAGGACAGCGCCGTTGCGGCCGCCAGGCAGACGGTGGATGTGATTGAAAATCAGTATCAGTCAGGAACTGTCGCGTATCTGAACGTTATTTCGTCCCAGACCGCTGTTCTTGCCAATGAACGTACGGCTCTGAACATACTTGGGAACCGCTTGACAGCCAGTGTTTTGCTGATCAAGGCTCTGGGCGGAGGCTGGAACACGGCGGATATGCCGCCAGAAGGGTGACGGGTTTTGATGAAGCCATCCGGAATTCGATTTTTTATGAGTTTAAAGATAATGAGACTGAAAAATGAGAGAGTCTTCTGATATATCGACTGTATCTGCGCCTCTTGTAAATAAATGGGTGGTGGCAATAACCGTGATGTTCGGTGCTTTTATGGCGGTTATGGATCTGAGTGTGGTCAACGTGGCCATGCCCCACATGATGGGAGGATTCAGCGAGGATATCTCGTCCATCACCTGGGTTGCCACCTCCTACAGTATTGCCGAGATCATCATGATTTCCATGACCGGGTGGCTGAGCACTCTCATCGGCAGAAAACGCCTCTATCTCTTTTCCTTTGGGTTGTTTACCGTGGGATCGGTTCTCTGCGGTACGGCCACAACCTTCTACCAGATGTTGCTGTATCGGGTTATCCAAGGCATTGGCGGCGGTGCGTTGATTCCTGTTTCTCAAGCAATTCTGAGAGAAAGTTTTCCTCCGGAGGAGCAAGGTGTCGCGATGTCCATTTTCGGCATGGGGATAATGCTGGCACCAGCCATAGGCCCTATGGTCGGCGGATGGCTCACGGATAATTTTGGCTGGCCTTGGATTTTTTATATCAATATTCCCATCAGTATTGTCGGAATTCTCATGGTATGGACATTTATCCATGATCCCGATTATTTAAAGCGAGGCGTCCAGAAAAAAGACTGGATGGGCATTCTGCTCATGACGGTGGCATTGACCACCATGCAGATCGTTCTTGAACGTGGCGAAAGGGAAAACTGGTTCGAATCCCACATGATCGTCATGGGGACGGTTGTCTGCATCCTGAGTCTGATCGCGCTGATTTATTGGGAGCTGAAAATCCAGGAACCTATCATCAATTTCAGACTGCTGAAAAATCTGTCTTTGTCGCTGGGTTCCACCATGGGGCTGGTTTTCAGTGTCGCTCTTTACGGAGTTACTTTTGTTATTCCGCAGTTTACACAGAATCTTCAGGGATATCCAGCATTTAAGGCAGGGCTGGTTTTGGCGCCCCGGGCATTGATGCTGATAACATTTATGCCTATTGTGGGCCGGCTTTACAACCATGTTGAAGCCAGGTGGCTTACCCTGATCGGAATTATTGTCACATTCTGGTCATATTACGATCTGTCCAGGTTATCGCTGGCAGCCGGATTCTGGAATTTCATTCCCATGCTGCTGATTATGGGCGCCGGAATGCCGTTCATATTTGTGACGCTATCGACCGTTTCCCTTTCCACCATTCCACGTCCCCATATGACAGAGGCTTCGAGTTTATATACGCTGGCCCGCAGGGTGGGCGGCAATATCGGCTATGCACTGGCGGCGACCATTGTGTCCCGCTCCCAGCAGATTCATCATGTTGATCTGGCCGCCCAGGTGAATGCGTTCAATCCGTTTTACATTAAATATTACCATGCCGCACTCAACATCATGAGCCGAGAAGGGTTCGGCCCCCAGGAATTGCGACATGCTTCAAGAGCTTTGATCAATATGGTGGTTAACCGGCAGGCCACCATGATGGCATATAACGATACATCACTGGTTTTCGGTATTCTTTTTCTCTGCACCATCCCTTTGGCCCTGATGCTTCCGAGACGGCGATGAAACGATCGCCGGTATTTCTTCAGAACTGAGGTAGCGCCACGTGCCGCTTTCAAGGGTTCCCAGTCGGATACCGGCAATCCGGATGCGGTGGAGCTTCAGCACTCTCTGCCCCACTTTTTGAACCATCCGACGGATTTGCCGGTTTTTCCCTTCCTTCAGGATAATTCGGAACCTTCGGAGTGATACGCGGTGAATTTCGGCAGGCCGGGTGCGTGAACCCATCAACGTCATGCCTTCGGCCATTTTCTGAAGAGCGGCATCTGAAATCGGTGCGGACAGCGTCACCACATATTCTTTTTCATGATCAAACGACGGGTGAGACAGCCGGTGGTGCAGTGCGCCGTCGTTGGTCAAAAGCAGCAGGCCGGTGGATTCTTTATCCAGACGGCCGATGGGATAAACCCGATCGGGAATATCCACCAGCGCCGTCACCAGCTTTTCACCGGGTTGTTCGCAGCTTGTCACGTAACCGGCAGGTTTATGCAGAGCGATATACACCGTGCGCTGCTGCGTCAGAACGGTCCTGCCATCCATTTCGATGTGATCCACCCTTGGATCCACGCGGGTTCCCAGCTCTGTGACGACCTTTCCGTTGACCCGCACCCTCCCTGCCAGCATTATCTCTTCGCCGTGCCGCCTGGAACAGACGCCGGCGATGGAAAGATATTTCTGAAGCCGCACCGGATATTCGGTATCCGCCGGCCGCCGTACGCTTTCAGATGTCACGACCGGTAGTCCGCATTGATTCGTACATAGTCCACGGAAAAATCGCAGGTCCATACCGATGACCGGCTCTGTCCGCTGTGAAGGTCTATGGTGATGACAAATTCAGGAAGTTTGAGCACCTGGGTGACAGCGTCTTCCGCGGCAGCGCCTTTTCCGCCGCCTTCTGAAAAGATCAGTACGTCATTAAAACAGATGTCGGTTCGATCGGGATCAAACGCAATGCCCGATCGTCCGGCGGCGGCCAGAATTCTGCCCCAGTTGGCGTCTTCGCCGAAAATAGCGGTTTTCACGAGGTTGGAATTGGCGACCGTGTTGGCAATTTGCCGGGCGTCGCTTTCGGACGCAGCGCCTTTGACGCGGATTTCCACCAGCTTGGTGGCGCCTTCGCCGTCTTTGACCAGCATTTTGGCCAGATTTATCAGAACGTCATTTAAGATATTCTGGAAGACGGCCTGATCTTCGGAATTACGGATGACGGCGCCGGAAAGCCCACTGGCCAGGATCAGGGCGGTGTCGTTGGTGCTGGTGTCGCCGTCAACGGTGATGCGGTTAAAGGACTGCTGCACCGATTCCAGAAGGCAGGCGTGAAGCTGATCCGCTGTGGCGCCGATATCCGTGCAGACAAAACACAGAAGCGTT
>DAIEFO010000168.1 GCA_027325475.1 Desulfobacteraceae bacterium
CAAGGAAAACGGCATCAAGCCTGAAGACATGGTACTCAGTCCGGCCGCGTTGCAGCAGATCATCTCGGAATACACATCAGAGTCCGGCGTTCGTAATCTGGAGCGGGAGATCGGCGCCATATGCCGGAAGGTGGCGCGCAAGATCGCGGAAGACCAAAAGGGGCCTTTTACTGTTTCAAAGCAGGGCCTGCACAAATACCTGGGCATTCCCAAGTACATTCAGGAAATGGATCAGGAGGAAAGTCAGGTCGGTCTCAGCACCGGCCTGGCCTGGACACAGGTCGGCGGCGAGGCGCTCTATGTGGAGGTGACGCTGATTCCCGGAAAGGGTGAAATGATTATCACCGGCCAGATCGGCGATGTCATGCAGGAATCCGCGCGGGCGGCGCTCAGCTATGCCAGAAGCAGGTTCAAAGACCTTGGCATCGAAGAAAACGCCATGGAAAATCAGGATGTACACATCCATGTGCCTTCAGGGGCCACCCCCAAGGACGGGCCATCCGCGGGAATCGCGATGGCGACGGCCCTGATTTCCATTTTAACCGGCAAACCGGTCAACAAGTTTGTGGCGATGACCGGTGAAATCACCCTCAGGGGCCGGGTGCTGCCCATCGGCGGTCTGAAGGAAAAAGCGCTCGGGGCGCTGCGCGCCGGTATTAAAACCGTTATTATCCCCGAAAAAAACAAGCGCGATCTGGAAGAAATCCCGGCGTATGTCAAAAAGAAGATTCGTTTCGCTCCGGTGAAAAACATGTCCGAAGTCCTGAATATCGCTTTTAAACTCGATGGTGACTGATGCGGATACTGGCGCTGGACACATCCTCCCGTTCGTGCAGTGTCGCCGTGACGGATGCAGCGACGCTGCTGGCGGAGATCACTTCCGAAGACGGTCAGAGTCATTCCCGCCACGCCATGGCGATGGTGCATGCCGCTCTGGAATTCGCCGGAACGGACATTCACGGCATTGACGGATTTGCGTTTACCTCAGGTCCCGGCTCTTTTACCGGCCTGCGGATTGGCATCAGCACCATTCTGGGGCTTGCCGCCGCCACGCACAAACCGGTGGCCGGGGTGTCCGGCCTGGAAGCGCTGGCGCTGCAGGCAGCGGTTCCGGACCGGATTATCTGCCCGATGATTGATGCGGGCAGAAAAGAGGTCTATACCGCCCGTTACCGCTGGATAAACGGCGTGCTTGCCGCGGAAAGCGATGCGCGGGTGCTGCCTCCGAATCTGGCGGTTCAGGGACTGGACGCTCCGGCGGTTTTTACAGGAAACGGCGCCCGGACGTATCGCGCCGTTCTGCGGGAGTTCCTGGGAGCTGACGCCTGCTTCGCCCCGGACGGACAGGGCGTATTGAGAGCCGCGACAATCGCCGCCATTGCCCGCAGGCGTTTTGACGCGCATGACGAAGATGATATTTATCATTTTAAGCCGCTGTATATCCGAAAATCCGACGCGAAGATTCCGGAAGGCGGAGGACAGGTGGCGGATAGCTGAACGATTTGGGGGGCAGATGATATGATACAGTTGATTCGAGGCGTTAAAGACATTTTGCCGGGCGATGCCGGGCTCTGGCAATACATCGAGCGCGAGGCGTCGTCGCTTTTCGAAAATTTCGGATTTAAGAATATCCGTATTCCGATCATGGAACGCACCGAACTTTTTTCACGCAGCATCGGAGAGCAGACGGATATCGTCGAAAAAGAGATGTACACGTTCGAAGATCGCGGCGGCGACATGATTACGCTGAGACCCGAAGCCACGGCGTCCATCGTGCGTTCGTACATTCAGCACCGGATGTATGCGGCGGATCCGGTGCAGAAACTCTATACCATCGGGCCGATGTTCCGGCGGGAACGGCCGCAGAAGGGGCGGTACCGCCAGTTTTATCAGATAGACGCCGAAGTCTTCGGGGTGGCGTCCCCCCTCATGGACAGTCAGATCATTTTCATGCTGATGACGCTGTTTTCGCGGCTCAAGGTTTCGGACTGCTCGGTGCGGCTCAATTCTTTGGGATGCCCCGAATGCAGAACGGCGTTTAAATCCGCGCTGTCCGCGTTTCTGGAATCACGGTCCGTCTCTTTGTGTGAAGACTGCCAGCGCCGCCGCGACAGAAATCCGCTGCGCGTGCTGGATTGCAAGGCGCCCGCATGCCGGCAGGCGATGGAAGGCGCGCCTGCAATCGGAGATTTTCTGTGCGCGGACTGCCGCGGCCATTTCGATGCGGTGATGCAGAACCTGGCGCGGCTGGACATTCCGTTCGAAACCGATAAAAATCTTGTCCGAGGGCTGGATTATTATACCCGGACGGCGTTTGAAATTCAGACGACGTTGCTGGGTGCGCAAAGCGCCGTCGCCGGCGGCGGCAGATATGATGGGCTGGTGAAGATGCTGGGAGGGCCGGACACACCGGCCATAGGCTTTGCCATCGGCATGGACCGGCTGTCGGAAATTGTGGCGGCGCATTTCGGCGATCTTTCCAGAAAACCCCGAATGTTCATAGCGGCTCTCGGAAGCGCCTGCCAGGCACTGGCGTTCGAATGGGTCAACCGCCTGAACAGCGAAGGTATCTACGCCGAAATGGACATGGCGGATCGCAGCCTCAAGAGCCAAATGAAACAGGCCGACCGTCAGGGTGCCGCCCATGTGGCGATCTTCGGCGACACGGAAATGGCGGCAGGCCAGGTTCTGATTCGCGATATGGCTACCCGTGAGCAGATTACGGTTCCTCTGGAATCGTTTACAGAATACATCATAACCAGACTTAGAAGAAATCATGAAAGACCGGCATGATGGGAACCGCCCGTTTTGCCGTATATGAAAGGAGCCTTTCCATTGTCTGACGTACTGCAACTGGATGTTTTGGGGAATATGCGACGCACCCACACCTGTCGCCAACTCGGTGTGAAAAACGTGGGTGAAGAGGTCGTACTGGCAGGGTGGGCACAGCGCCGCAGAGATCATGGCGGTGTCATTTTTGTGGATTTGCGGGATCGAGAAGGCATTACCCAGGTGGTATTTAATCCCGAAATGGATGAGCAGGTCCATCTGAAAGCCCATGAAATCCGCAGCGAGTATGTACTCTGCGTGCGCGGCAGGGTGGAAAAACGTCCGGAAGGCATGACCAATCCCAACCTTCTGACAGGCGATATCGAGGTTCTGGTGACGGAGCTGCGGATTCTGAATTTTGCCAAAACGCCGCCATTTCTGATCGAAGACGATGTGGATGTATCCGAGTCCATCCGTCTGAAATATCGCTATCTTGACCTTAGACGTCCCCTGATTCAGCAAAATATCATCAGGAGGCATAAGGCGTCGGTATCTGTGCGCAATTTTCTGGTGCAAAACGGATTTCTCGAAATCGAAACGCCGGTTCTGACCCGCAGCACGCCGGAAGGCGCACGGGATTATCTGGTGCCAAGCCGGGTGAATCCCGGCCATTTTTATGCGCTTCCCCAGTCACCCCAGCTTTTTAAGCAGCTTCTGATGATTTCCGGATTTGACCGCTATTACCAGATTGTGCGATGTTTCAGGGATGAGGATCTGCGGGCTGACCGTCAGCCGGAATTCACCCAGATCGATATGGAGATGTCCTTTGTCGGAGAGGAAGACGTTATGGCGATCGCTGAGGGGTTGATGGCGTCGCTTTTCAGGGATGTGATGGATATGCGCATTCAGATTCCCTTTCCTCGTCTGGACTACGATGACGCCATGAACCGCTATGGCCTTGACAAGCCGGATGTCCGTTTTGGGCTGGAACTGCAGGATGTCTCGGATATCGTGGCGGGTTCCGGTTTTAAAGTTTTTGCCGATGCGGTCAAAAGAGGCGGCATGGTCAAGGCGCTGAACGCCAAAGGCTGCATGGAGTTTTCCCGCAAGGAAATTGACGATCTCACAGCGCTTGCCGCCGTCTATCTGGCCAAAGGGCTGGCCTGGATCAAGGTTCGGGAAGATGGCTGGCAGTCGCCCATCGTCAAGTTTTTCAGCGAAGCGGAAAAACAGGCGCTGGCTTCGAGGCTGGACATGCAGGTCGGTGACCTGGTATTTTTTGTGGCGGACAAAGCCAAAATCGTCAATGAAGCTTTGGGCCATCTGCGAAACCACCTGGGAAAACGCCTGAACCTGATCGATGATTCAAAATTCGCTTTTGTATGGGTCACCCGGTTTCCGATGCTGGAATACGATGAAACGGAAAAGCGCTATCAGGCCATGCACCATCCGTTTACGTCGCCGCTGGAGGAAGACTATGACCGTCTGCAGGACGCGCCACTGGCGGTCAAATCCCGCGCTTATGATCTGGTGCTCAACGGCTCTGAAATCGGCGGCGGCAGCATTCGTATTCATCAGAAAGAGCTTCAGGAAAAAGTGTTTGAAGCGCTGGGCATGAGCCGGGAAAGCTACGAAGAAAAGTTCGGGTTTCTGCTTTCCGCTCTGGAATCCGGAGCCCCGCCTCACGGCGGTATCGCCTTTGGATTTGACCGCCTGGTCATGATGCTCTGCGGACAATCCTCCATTCGCGATATTATTGCTTTTCCCAAAACCCAGAAAGCCGCATGCCTTATGACCAATGCACCGTCCGAACCTTCAAAAGCGCAATTGGATGAA
Source organism: Desulfobacteraceae bacterium (assembly GCA_027325475.1). Classification (GTDB taxonomy): domain Bacteria; phylum Desulfobacterota; class Desulfobacteria; order Desulfobacterales; family Desulfatirhabdiaceae; genus RAAP-1. The sequence goes on from DAIEFO010000168.1 coordinate 4,606, forward strand.
CTGGGTATCCGCGTGACATCTGTCAGGGTATAAGTTTCTGTTTGAATTTTGTTGACTTTGGCGTTTAATCTGGATATATAAGCCTCGTTTGTTACTGATCCCCAGTAGCTCAGTCGGTAGAGCAAGTGGCTGTTAACCACTGGGTCCGCGGTTCGAGTCCGTGCTGGGGAGCCAAAAATCACAAGGGGTTAGCCTGAAAGGGTTAACCCCTTTTTCTTTTTGTGTGAGACTTTTCACATCGCGGACGCATTTTATTCACGATTATTGTCTCTGGTAGTCCTTTAACCACTTCCTGGCGGCGAGGAACCGAACACTCTTTATGGCAGGATGGCGAATACCCGGGCAGGAAAACCGGATCCATCCTTTGGCTTTGGAAAAGACACAATTACCAGAGCGCCTGTTTCTGGAACCTTGGATAAATTTGTCAGGAGTTCGATCTGGTAATGATTTTGGCTCAGTATGTATCTTTCCAACGAATAATCATCCTTCGAAGTGGCGATACCCGGATCGGTATCGGTTGTCTCATGACCGGAAGCAGTGATATGACGATCTTCGTAGAGATATTTCAGTACATCGAGACTCCATCCAGGATAATGGGCAATTCCATTGGCGTCCTTATTCTGCATGGCTTCCATACTGGGCCATCTCTTGGACCAGTCGGTGCGCATTGTCACAAAAGCGCCTTGTGGTATAGCGCCATGCCGCTTTTCCCAATCTCTAATGTC
>DAIEFO010000169.1 GCA_027325475.1 Desulfobacteraceae bacterium
TCTCTTCAGACGCTGCTGTTTCATCTTTTTATCGATTTTTTTCTCATCGTGTTTCCGGTCATGCTGGCGGCAATGATTATCGGGGTTGCGGCCAATGTCATGCAGGTGGGGTTCACCATTTCAACGGATGCCATGTCTCCAAAGCTCTCGAAGCTGAATCCACTTCAGGGGATTGGAAAATTACTGTCGCTGCGTTCCGCTGTGGATCTTCTCAAGTCCCTGATAAAGATAGTCCTTCTGGGATGGCTGTCTTACAGCCTGATCCGCGGAGAAATACAGAAGATGCTGCTCCTGATGCGGATGGATATCATGGATATCTGGACGTTCATCGGCGAGACAGCATTCCGGATCGGTCTTTACATTGGCCTTGCCATGGTCGCGATTGCCGCGCTGGATTATCTCTTCCAGTGGTGGCAGCACCAGAAAGATCTCCGTATGACCAAACAGGAAATCAAGGATGAATCCAAACAAACCGAAGGCGATCCCAAGATCAAATCCCGAATCCGTTCCATTCAACTGGAAATGTCACGCCGCCGCATGATGCAATCGGTTCCAGGAGCGACCGTGGTCATTACCAACCCCACCCATCTGGCCATTGCCCTGATATACGATTCCAAACGCATGCAGGCCCCGAAAGTGGTCGCCAAAGGGGCCGGATTCATCGCTCAAACCATCAAGGATATCGCCCGCTCTCATTCCGTGCCGATTGTCGAAAATAAACCTCTTGCCAGAACGCTCTTCAAAACTGTTGACCTTGGCGCTTACATACCGTTTGAACTCTATAAAGCAGTGGCGGAAATACTGGCCTACGTATATCGGCTTAAAGGCATCCACTGACGCTATAGGCTTTCAGAAAATTCATCTCGCAAGGCAGCAGGGAGGAGACAATACTGTAGTATATCTCCGACCGATAACGCAGCGATATTATTTTTCTGATCATCCCATCATTTCAGCCTCATCCTGATTCAGATTATTGACACCAATTCTAATGCTTCATCAAAGTCCGGATGTGGCGTTTGCCCTACAGCCTTCGTTTCTTCCGGTTTCCACAACCGGCTTCTGATATATGGCACGGAATCTGCATTAATTTCAGCCTGACGAAACCCGATCACCCCGTCACAAGTCGCTGTCCGTTTTTTCCTGTATTGAGGACTACATATGGAACTGGTTTCAGAAAATATCATCGCCAGACAGTTTATACGCCTTACCCGTAACTCGGACATCCTGATGGCCGGAGCGGTGATCGCTATCCTGATGATCATGGTAGTGCCGCTGCCATCTTTTCTGCTGGATTTGCTGCTGTCCTTCAACATTACATTTTCGCTCATCATTCTGATGGTCGGCATGTATATCCGAAAACCGCTGGAGCTGTCTTCCTTTCCGTCCCTGCTGCTGATCACCACACTGTTCCGGCTTTCCCTGAATGTGGCATCCACCCGAATGATCCTGCTGCATGGCAACGAAGGCGTGGACGCTGCGGGAAAAGTCATCATGGCGTTCGGCAATTTTGTGGTCGGCGGCAATTTTGTGGTCGGCGTGATCGTTTTTCTCATTCTGGTGGTCATCAACTTCATGGTCATCACCAAGGGTGCCGGACGCATTGCGGAAGTGGCCGCCCGTTTTACTCTGGACGCCATGCCTGGCAAGCAGATGAGTATTGATGCAGACCTGAATGCAGGACTTATCAATGACCAGGAAGCAAAATCAAGACGCCGCCAGGTCGCCCAGGAAGCCGAATATTACGGAGCGATGGATGGCGCCAACAAATTTGTCCGTGGAGACGCCATTGCCGGCATCATCATTAATATGATCAACATCATCGCCGGGTTGTGCATCGGCGTCTTTTACCACGGCATGAACTTTTCTGACGCGGCTCAGTCCTATACGCTGCTGACCGTGGGCGACGGACTGGTCAGCCAGATGCCTGCCCTGATCATATCCACGGCCGCAGGTATCATTGTCAGCCGGGCCGGATCCGAGTCCAGCATGGGCAAGGATGTTTCTTCCCAGATTTTCGCACAGCCCCGCGCCATTGCCATTGCCGCCGTCGTTCTTTTTGTGTTTGCCATGATCCCGGGCCTTCCTACCATTCCCTTTCTGGTGCTGTCCATTCTGGCCGGATCGGTGGCATACATCCTGCTTAAAACGGCAGGAAGCGGCGGCGGCGACAACGCTCAGGTTCATGGACAGGCATCCGGAACGGCAGCACCGGGCAAAGCCCTGACTTCGGACAATGTCAAATTGATGGCGCCTTTGGACATTCTGGCGCTGGAGGTCGGCTATGGGCTGATTCCGCTGGTGGATGCCGCCCAGAACGGAGAACTCCTGGAACGCATCAAATCGGTGCGGCGGCAAATCGCCCAGGAAATTGGCATTTTGGTACCGTCTGTGCATATCCAGGATAACATGCAACTGAAACCCGGTGAATATTGTATCAATCTGAAAGGCAACGAAATCGCCAGAGGTGATCTGATGCTTAATCACTACCTGGCTCTCAATCCCGCATCAACACAGGAGAAGATTGACGGCATCCCCACCAAGGAACCGACCTTCGGGCTTCCAGCATACTGGATACGGGAACAGGACAAGGAAAAAATCATCAGTCAGGGATTTACCGTTGTGGACCTGGCAACCGTTCTCACCACACACCTGACCGATATCATCAAGAAACATGCCCACGAGTATCTGGGACGACAGGAAGTGCAGCAGCTTCTGGACACACTCAAGGAAACCTGCCCCCGTGTGGTGGATGAACTGGTGCCCAATCTTCTTCCCCTTGGAACGGTGGTCAAAGTGCTCCAAAACCTGCTGGTGGAGCAAATACCCATTCGGGATTTACTGACCATTCTCGAAACTCTGGCGGACTGGGCGCCCGCCACTAAAGATCCGGACATGCTCACGGAATATGTCCGCCACAGTCTGGCGCGAACCATCACCCGTCTGTACGCATCTCCGGAAGGAACCCTGTATGTGATGAGCATGGATAACCAGATTGAAACCATGATATTTCAGTCCCTTCAGCAGACAGCTCAGGGAAATTATCTATCCATTGAACCGGATGTATCCCAGAAGATCATTCGCCAGATTGCACGGGGATTGGACAAATTTACATCCCAGAATCTTCAGCCGGTTCTGTTGAGTTCCGCACAGATCCGCTCGCAGCTTCACAAACTGGTGGACCGTTTTATTCCGAATCTGGTGGTATTGTCCTACAACGACATTTTATCCAATATCCGAATTCAATCTTTAGGAATAGTGAGACTGACAGATGCAGATTAAACGATTTGAAGCACCCAATATGACGGAAGCGCTGAGAATGATTAAAAAGGAATTTGGACCGGATGCGGTAATTCTTTCCGCCCGGTGTCTCAGCGCGGAAAAGAACCTGTTCGGTGTCAAAAAACCGGCAGGTATTGAAGTGACTGCAGCCACCGACAAGCAGTTGGCCGCGCCGGTTGTTTTCAACGATGCCGGAAATGGATCCAAAACTGTCAAGGGACAGAAAGTGTCCGTACGGATCGATGATGAGCCTACCAGTAAAAAGACCTTCATGGATGCGATTCAAGGCAGCCTGAAAGCCTTGTCCGTCCGCAAAGTGTCTTCGAAAGAAGCTTCCACGGCAGAAAGCGCAACCATTCAGATGTTTAGAAACCATATGACGCTTCAGGGCGTGGAAGATTTTTTTATTCTGGAAATGATGGATATGCTGACACATGGGTCCTCACCTGACATGTCCTGGGGCAGCGAAGCCTTTAACGCCAGGCTGCTGAAAGTACTGGCCGAGATGGGGGTATCCGTGATGGACACAATGAACGTTTCCGTTACCGGTGCCAAACCGCGGATTCATGTATTCGCGGGGCCTGCCGGAGCCGGCAAGACATCGGCCATCAGTCGCCTGACCGCCATATATACCCGCCAACACATGCAGAAAGTCGTCTGGATTACGCTCGATACCCACCGTGTGGGCGCTGTCGCACAGTCTCAGATTCTGGGAAAAATTTTCGGCGTTCCGGTCGAGTCGGCAACGAGCGGCAAGGAGCTCAAAACACTCCTGAAGAAATACGACACAGCGGATCATATCCTGATCGATACACCCGGCATAGGGATACGGAACGCAGCAGGAATCAGCGATCTGTCACAAATCGTCAAGCAGGCGGCCGCAAATTCCGTGTATCTTGTCGTAAGTGCGGCAACCAAAAGCAAGGACCTGGTTCAGATTGTAAAAGCCTATAAATCGTTGATGATTAACAGTATCATTGTGACGAAACTGGATGAAAGCGTTGCCTACGGCAATGTCTTTAACCTGTTGCTCCGCTCCAAACTTCCGGTCTCATTTTTCACCAGAGGGCAGGCGGTTCATCAAGGTATGGAAAATGCTTCCACTGAAAAAGTCCTGGATATGCTTTTATACCCGGATAACGAAAGCGGCGAGCCCCAGAATAACCCGCCTGGAAAACCCGCCGAAGTCATTCCTTATCACAGAAACTCAATGCCGTATTCACCGGTCAGAAATCATTTTGTGGCCAACGCCAAATCCGTTCATTTTCATCGTTCTGACTGCGCCTGGGCCAAACGGATCAAACCTGAAAACCGGATCGTGTTTGAAACTATCGAGGAAGCGACGTCCCGGAACTACTCCCCTTGCAAAACCTGTTGCCGAGACGTTCTCAAATCCAGTTATTCGGAAAAACCGGAAGCAAATCAGGTTGAACATCAACATGCCTGCAGGGCAAGATAGGATATCCATATGACAGCAATCAAGGGTTCCACCGCCAAAATCATCAATCTGAATCGAAAACTGGCAGCCAAAAAAGGTGATGCCCCCCCCGAACCACACAAGGGCTCCCATACGCGGGTCATTGCCATCACGAGCGGCAAAGGCGGCGTCGGTAAAACCAATATCGTCGCCAATCTGGGCATTGCGTTGTCTCAGCTAGGGAAAAAAATCCTGATCTTCGATGCAGATATGGGGCTGGGAAACCTGGATATTCTGCTGGGGCTCACCCCCAAATATAATTTTTCGCATGTACTCTTAGGGGAAAAAAACGTTTCCGATATTGTGATTGAGGGGCCGGAACAGATCAAAATTCTTCCGGCATCTTCCGGCATCCAGGAAATGGCCAATCTCTCCAAATCCATGACAGCGCATCTCCTCGGAGAACTGGGCGCCATCATTGACACCATTGACATTCTGCTGATTGACACGGCAGCGGGGATTTCTTCCAATGTCATGTACTTTAACGCCATCGCCCAGGAAGTTCTGGTGGTGGTATCACCGGAACCGACATCCATTACCGACGCCTA
>DAIEFO010000016.1 GCA_027325475.1 Desulfobacteraceae bacterium
CCCTTAATTATGGCAATTGGGACCCCGCCGCGCAAAATGGCAAGGCCCTGGGTGGCCGCATCAGCTATCTGCCCATTCCCAATATCGAAGTCGGTTACTCCTTTGAATATTCCCGGCCCAGTGCCGATATCCAGAATCCAGTCGCCAGCGGAAATCCCGAATTTCGGCAGCATGGCTTTCAGCCTGCGCCGTACGGCCTGTGGATAATGCCGGTCTTCCCAGGATTTGGCGCGGGAATCAAAAAAATCCGTTTTATGCTGCATGGGCAATGTATCCTCCGGCTCAGAGCGTAAAATCCATGCCGAGCATGGCGCTGATACCCGGCATCGGGTATCCGGGATAATATTCGTAGCTGGTGTTGGTCAGATTTTCACCTGCCAGATAAACTTCTGCGTTGTGGCCTGAATCGCCGGTCCAGAAACGATAGCTCAGTTTACCGTTGACCAGAAAATAGCTGTCGATGCTGATGCTGTTGACGGCGTTGCTGCGCCGCGCCTGAGAGTCCACATACATGCCGTCCACATACTGACAGTCGAGGTTCAAACCAAAGGCTTCAAGAAAACGAAGATTCATTCCAGCGCTGGCCGTCGTTTTGGGCGCATAGGGCAGATCGGACGGGTTCGTATCCAGGTGTGTAACGCCTGTAAACACAGAGAGGGTATCGGTCGGATATAACGTCAGGGTGCTTTCCACCCCCTGAATCCGGTAGCTTTCGATATTGGCGAATGTGGGCGGGTAGGGCAGCGCGGGAATGACGACATAGCGATCCTTGCCGTCGTCATGGAACCAGGTGACATCAATGACGGCAAACGACGAAAACCGGTGACGGGCGCCCACTTCGAAATGATCCACTTTTTCGGCCTTCAGGCTTCGCCAGCTCTGACGCAGGGCGGGAGTGACTTTTTCGGACAGTACGACCACATCCAGTCCCGGATAGATCACGCCGCGGGAATATCCGGTATGAAGCTCGGTAGAGCGGTATCCCACGATCATACCGGCATGCGGCGCCCATTCGGATTCGAAATCGGAATCGTCATAGTAGCGGGCGCCGGCGGACGGGGTTATGTAGAATCCGTCTTTACGGCCGATCAACTGGCTGATCGCCATGTAAGGGGATAAAATCCGGAATTCATGGCCATCCCAGTTGTTCTGAACGCCGGACGTCAGATTGTCGTCATAACGCCCGCGGATGGTGTCCCAGTCCGTGCCGCTTACGATTTCACCGCCGCTCCAAAGTTTGAAGGACTCTTTTGCCTTAACACCGTAGAAGGTAAAATCGTTGTACTGATTTTCCAGAACCCCCGTTTTGCTGGTGGGTTGGTTGAGAAAGTTGCCTTTGCCGGTGTTGTTATACACTTGAAGGTAGCCATCGGCGGCAGAAAACCGGTTTTCAAGCTTGAACGAGGTCAGCCAGGCTTTGGTTTCGTAACGTCCGAGGCGTGTCGAAAGCGCCGTCCCTTCCTTTCCGGGATCGTCCGCATAATTGTCGCAGGCAAACGTAAACAGGGAAGTACTCCAGTGATCCGACAGGTGATATCCGAGCCTGCTATAGAAATCCTTCAGGGCGCCATCGGCGTTTTCGCGGTGTCCCTGGGATGTCTGAAGGCCGCCGCCCATATAATAATCCACATCTCCCTGCTTGCCGCCATTTTCCGCCTTTGCGGTAAATGTGTTGAAGCTGCCGCCGGAGACATCCAGTTTTGAAACGTATCCATCGCTGTCTTTTCTCCGGGGAATGATGTTGATCACGGCAAATGCGTTTCCGAAAACATTCGGCTGCGGGCTTTTGTAAACTTCCACCGATTGGGCGGGGTCGATACTCATCATGTCCAGAAGCGGATGATTCCACACGCTCATATACATGGGGACGCCATCCATCAGCATTTTGATCTCGGCGCCCGGCCGGCTGCTGCCCATGCCGCGGATAAAAACAGCGCCGCCGTTCGCGCCGCCGAATGATCCGACGGCGTTGTACCGGGTGATATTGACGCCCGGTGACATCCGCAGCGCCGATGCGATACTCTGGGCGTTCATGTCTTTGATCTGGTCTTCGGAGACGACCGTTTTTTCACCGGCGTACCGATCCACTTCGTTGCCTTCGATGATGGGAGGCGCCACCACCAGGATTTCTTCCATGGGGTTTTGGGTTTCTGGAACATCTGAAGACTCTTGGGCGAATCCGGCTGAACACAGCCCCAGCAGAATCCAGACCGCGATCATTCCCGAAAACCGGATATTGGATATCATGGGTTCCTCCAAATTGTCTGAACATCGCGTTACAGTTTATGTCTGGCTGGAGGGCGGCATGAACCGCCCTCCGCCGGATGATCAGTGTTTGTGTTGATGCTTTTCGGCGCCGCGCCCCGGATGGTCGTTATCATGCTCGTGAGAGTGAAGATGCTGATGTTCCTTGTTTTTTGTCATGGATACATTCCTTTCTTCGTAAAATTAAACTGACACTTTTGTAAAAAGTTCGCGGATAAGGCTCGATGTCGCTTTTCACGGTGACCATGTGCGTCCCAAAACGCCGAACGAGCGTTCCATCCGATTGTAAACAGGCGCTCCCACAAGAAATGTATAGATTTCATCGGCTTTCTGTTTCAGGTCAATGTCTCTGAAACGGTCGGGATACAGGGTTTTCCCTACAGCCCAGGCGTCGGTGAGGGCGGTGTCGATGTTGGTGGTGTAAAAATTGAAAGGATGCAGCACCACCACTCGATGGGTTTGAAAGGCTTTGAGTACGCGATAGAAGGCCGGTTTTTTCCGGAAATCTTCGGTGATCAGCGCCAGCCCGCCGGCATCGATGAAGATTACATCCGGATTTACGGACAGAAGCGTCTCCCTGTCCATGAAGACATGGCTCCCTTCGGATGCGACAGCGTCTTTGGCAATATTGCGGGCGCCCGCCCATTCCAGCGGAATGAAATTCTTCTCACTGCTTTCGATGCCCTGACTGCCCCGCATGCCGATGCCTCCCACATATGCGGTCAGTTTTTGCGCTTCGGGAATATCCGCAGTGCGATTTGACAATTTTGTCTGCATGGTGGCGATGTAGGCAATCACGTCCTCCGCCCGCTTGTCGCGGTTTAAAATCCGTCCCGCGATGCGCAGCGAGTCATAGAACACAGCGCTGAAAGTGGCGAATCCGCCGTATGAAAGCACCACCACCGGCACCCGCATCAGCTTCTGAACATCATCGGCCAGCGTCTTGTCCATATAGGTAATGAATACAACATCCGGTTTTGCCGTCAATATCGCCTCCATATCCGGTTTTTTGTTGATGCCGGCAGGGCCACCCGGACCAATCCGGGGCAATTGGGCCAGTTCCGGGTGCGCCAGCCAGTATGGGCGTCCGCTGGGATTGGCTTTTTCCATTTCCTCAACGCCGACAATCCGGTTCTGGGCTTCCAGATAAACAATCAGGCGGAGTGCGCCGGGGCCTATGCAGACAATGCGTTTCGGATCCGCTGGAACGGTGACGTGTCGTCCGTCGGTGTCGGTGATAAACAAAGATGCCGCGGTTGCAGAAACCGCTGTCATGAGCATCAGGAACAGGCATGCAGCAAAGTTTCTTGCGATTTTCATAAAATTCTTCCCTTTCTCATTATCGCGGTACTACCATAAGATGATCGCCCGCATTAATCAGAGAAACCTCCACGCCATATACGTCGCTGATGGTGGCGGCGTTCAACGCGTCTTTAGCATGCAAGGCATAAACGCGATGATCTTTAATGAACAAAAACGCGTCGGCAAACCGGACAGCCAGATTCAGGTCATGGATCGAGACGACGGCGGATAATTGCTGCTCCCGCACCACGCGGCGGATGGTCTTCATGACCTCCAGTTGATGCTTGATATCCAGATTGCTGGTCGGTTCGTCCAGAAGCAGCACCCGGGGTGACTGGGCCAGAGCCCGCGCGATCATGACCTGCTGCACTTCTCCGCCGCTCAGATCGCATACCGGGCGGTGGGAAAGATGCGTCAGCGCCATTTCCGCAAGAAGCGTTTCGACCACCTGATAGTCCTTCGGACGGACGGTCCAGCCCATATGCGGCCTTCGGCCCAGCAGAACGGCTTCGTAAACGGTCAGGCGGCTATCCGCATGCCGCTGGGGTACATATCCCATCCGCCGGGCGACATCCCGCTGACGCATTTCCAGGATGTTCGCCTTTTCCAGAAGCACGGCGCCACGCTGCGGACGCAATATCCGGTTGAGGCATTTCAGCAGCGTGGATTTACCGGCGCCGTTGACACCCAGAACGCCGAGTACCTGCCCCGCATCCAGTGAAAAATGAATATCCGATAATGCTGGATGGCTGTTATATGAAAAATGAATGCCGGAAACGGTAAGCATCAGCGGTATCCTCGAACAAGCAGGTATAAAAACACCGGGCCGCCCAGAAAGGAGGTCAGAACGCCGACCGGAAGCGCCCCCGAGCCTACCAGCACGCGTCCGGCCGTATCCGCCGACAGCAGCAACAGCGCGCCTATGACGGATGCGAACGGAATCAGGAGGGAATGATCCGCGCCCACCAGGCGCCGCGCCATGTGAGGAGCGATCAGCCCCACGAAAGCGATCACGCCATGAAACGCGGTGGCAAGAGCGGCGATAAGCGCCGCCGCCGCCATTCCCTGCAAACGCAGCCGTTCGACGTTCACGCCCAGGCCCCGCGCGGCTTCTTCACCGGAATCCAGAGCGTTCATATCCCAGCGTTGCGTCATGAAAAATATGGACGTCAGGGCGACGACGACAGTCAGCAGGCCGATTTCCCGCCAGCTTGAACGGGCCGTGTCTCCGAACGTCCAGAAGACGACGGAAGCCAACTGGATGTCTGTCGCCATGTACTGGATGAGGATGGTCGCCGATCCGAACAGGGCGGAAAGCGCGACGCCGGACAGGATGATGGCTTCGGGGGAAAGGCGTTTGAGATGAGCCAGCAGCAGAATGATCAGGGTGGCGCCCATCGCGCCCATAAAGGCGAAGAAGGTAACGGAAACGATGCCGGCGCCGGCGAAAACAATGGCGGCAGCCGCGCCGAAGGCGGCGCCCTGGCTGATGCCGAGGGTGGAAGGGGAGCCCAGCGGGTTTCTGAGCATGGACTGAATGCTCAGACCGGACACGGAAAGCCCCCAGCCCACGACGAGGCTGGCGACGATGCGAGGCAGGCGGATGTTCCAGACCACGACATCGGCGCGTTCTCCGGCGGTTCCCAACAAAGCTCGGAAAACCTGAAGCGGCGAAAGGCTGTACGCACCCCGGCCGACGGCGTAAACGGCCACGATCAGCGCCAGGGTCAGGGTAGCGGCCAGCGCTAGGGTTTGATGCTGAATGCGCTGCCGGTACGATCGGGTGACGGTATTGAATTTCATTTTCCCCCAATAAAAAAAGCCACGAAAGGTATTCTTCCCGAATGGGAGCGAATGCCTTCGTGGCTTCGATGATATGGTGAAAGACGTCCGGAAAACCGGATGCCTTGTTCACTGAAATTTTTTGTGAGTTGTATGCGTGCGAATTTTGTGCACGCCAGCGGCTTCTGCCGCAATATGTCAAGCGGTCTTCTACCTGTATCTTTTAGAGATGTCAAGCGCCAATTCGCACAACCGGAAACAACTTCGAAATGTTTCTGAAAGACTCTCCGGAGAAATTTCCGGAATCGGCCCGATTTCGGCGCATACTCGGATATTCCCGAAGGTTTCGATGGCCTTCCGGTTCTCCGGGTCTTGCGGCCCGTTCATCACGACACCCAGGACATCCGCTCCGATACGCCTCAGTTTTTCCAGGGAAAGCAGCGTATGGTTGATGGTGCCGAGACCGCTTCTGGCAACCAGCAGCACAGGGATATGAAGCTGAATGATGAGGTCTGCGATGGTCTCTGTTTCGGTTAAAGGGGTCAGAATTCCGCCCGCGCCCTCGATGATGAGGTGCGAGGACTGCCGGCGCGTCGGCGCCGTCATGGCGGAAATATCAATGCGGATACCCTCCCGGAAGGCTGCCGCATGAGGGGAAAGAAAATGGGACAGGATATACGTTTCCGGGTGAAAAAAAGAATCGGGCAGGCCGGTTTTCTCTTTTATCCAGGCTGTGTCCGTTCCCGCATTCGCGCCGCTTTGAACGGGTTTCCAGTATTCGGCCGTCAGGCCGGCTACCAGAATGGCGGATACCACTGTCTTTCCAACTTCCGTATCCGTGCCGGTTATAAACAAGGCCGGCGGAAACTCACTGTTCATTTCCGGGCCTCCATGCATGAAAGGCGTCGATCAGATGATCCACATGCTGTCGGGTATGAAGCGCTGTCAGCGTCAACCGGATTCTGGATTGCCCGATCGGCACCGTTGGCGGCCGGATACCGGTCGCCATCAGGCCGTTTTTCTCGAGATGAGCCGATAATGACAGCGTGTCTCTTTCATTTCCCACCACCACCGGAACAATCTGAGTGTCGGATTTTCCGGTATTCCATCCCATCGCCTGAAGGGAGGCGCGAAGATAATCGGCGTTCTCGTGAATTTTCCGGCGCTGATCGGTCATTTCCGGTACAAGATCGAGTGCCGCATCAACGGCGCCGATAACCGCTGGCGGCAGGGCGGTGGTATAGATAAATCCGTAGCACCGGTTTATCAGATAATCCCTGACCTTTTTCGAGCAGGCCACATAAGAACCGTACCCTCCAAGCCCTTTGCCGAAGGTGCCCATGACCACATCGACATTTTTCCCGACGGTCATTCCCATGCCAGAATGCCCTATAACGCCGGTGGCATGCGCCTCATCCACATACAAAATGGCGTTGAAATCAGCTGCCAGTTGCACCAGCGCGTCCACATCACATCGATCCCCATCCATGCTGAAAACCGATTCGGTGACAATCAGCACCCGGGAGTACTTCGCTTTTCGGCTCGCCTCCAGAAGCGCTTTCAGATGAGTCAGATCGTTGTGATCAAACCGCTCTATTTTACATCGGGCGAGTAAGGCGCCCCGAATCAGGCTGTTATGGTTGAAAGCGTCTGACAGAATGAGTGCGTCGCGATCGGCGAGAGTCGATAGAAGCGCCACGTTCGACTGATAACCGGCATTCATGATGAGAGCCGCTTCGCTTCCCTTGAGAGCCGCGAGTTTTTCCTCCACCCGTTCAACGCAGGAAATATTTCCGCATATCAGGCGTGAAGCCGTCGATCCGGCGCCGAAACGTTCCATGAATTCGGCCGCTCGCTCTCTTAAAAGTGGATGTTGCGAGAGCCCCAGATAATCATTGGAACAAAAATTGATAAGGGCGGCGCCTTCAAGACTTACCATCGGCCCCGGTCCGGGCGCAATCGAGCGAAGTCTGCGCAACAGATTTCCATGCTTTCGGCTGTCCAAATCGATGTCGATAAAATCAAATTTATCGGTCATATGCCGATCTCCACCTCTCGTGCCATGCCGCGGTATGGCGCATGGTTGTCACTTTACGGTTCATAGTCATTCGCCGCCCGTTTCGCACTCCGCGACATCGCAAATTGCTCCCGTTACGGCGGCGATATCCGCATCACTCATGATATACGGCGGCATCGTGTAGATCAGTTTTCCAAAAGGCCGGATCCACACTCCTTTTTCCACAAACCGTTTTTGAATTCTGGCCATATCGACGGGCTGTCGCATTTCCACCACACCGATCGCTCCGAGCACGCGAACGTCGGCCACCTGCGGCATGCCGGTGCAGGGCGACAGCCCTTCCTTCAGTCGCTCTTCTATCTGCGGGATCCTCGTTTTCCAATCTGAAGCGAGCAGTTTTCCGATACTGGCCACCGCGACAGCGCAGGCAAGCGGGTTTCCCATAAACGTCGGTCCGTGCATGAACACCCCGGCTTTGCCGGAAGAAATCCCGTCAGCCACCCGCCGGGTCGTAAGCGTCGCGGCAAGACTCATGTAGCCTCCGGTGAGCGCTTTGCCGAGGCACAGGATATCCGGCGAGATGTTCGCGTGCTCGCAGGCGAAAAGCTTTCCGGTCCGTCCGAAGCCCGTGGCGATTTCATCCAGTATCAGAAGGACGCCGTTTGCGTCACAAAGCTCCCGAACCCGCTGCAGATACGCTGGCGAATAAAACCGCATGCCGCCCGCCCCCTGAACGATCGGCTCCAGAATCACGGCTGCGAGCTCGTTCCGATGGGCCGATATCAGGTTTTTGAAACTTTCGATATCTGCCTCATTCCAGGAATCATGAAATCCGCATTGCGGCGCGGCTGCAAAATACTGTTCCGGCAAAACGCCGGAAAAAAGTTCGTGCATACCGGTTACAGGATCACAAACGGCCATGGCGCCAAAGGTGTCACCGTGATAGCCCGAGCGAATCGTCAAAAGCCGTTGCTTTTGCGGCCGACCTCCTGCATGCCAGAATTGAATCGCCATCTTGATGGCCACTTCGACCGCAACCGATCCTGAGTCGGAAAAAAATACCGTTTCCAGAGGACCGGGCGTTATCTCCGTCAGCCGTTCGGCCAGCGCTACCGCAGGTCCGTGGGTAATACCGCCAAACATCACGTGGCTGAGCATTTCGATCTGCCGATAAAGCGCCTGGTTCAACTCCGGGCAATTATACCCATGGATTACAGCCCACCAGGAAGACATCCCATCAATCAGCTCCCGTCCGTCGGCCAGCGTCAGTTTTACCCCGTTGGCTGCAATCACCGGATAAACCGGCAGCGGATTCACCATAGAGGTGTAGGGATGCCAGACATGTTTTCTGTCAAATTCGAGCCCGTTTTCCGGAAACGCCATACAGTCCTTCATTTCAGATGTTCTCGTAAAAGTCGCTTTTACGAACTTATCAGATTCATTGATGATTTTTTTTGCGGATATAAAGCGTTTTAAGCACCGTGGCCACGGTGTCTCCGCTTTTGTCCATGATGGTGACGGAGAGGTCTTTCAGGTATTTCTGGCCATTTTCCGTATGCGCCAGAATATCCTGAATTGTTGACGGATCCAGCCGAAACAAGGCGGTGACGCCGCCGCGCCCGGGTTTGATGAAATCGATGTATGCGGATTTATCCCAGACCACATGGGATTTTCCTAAAATCTGAATCAGCATCAGCATGTAAAAAGGATCTGTCATCGCATACAAAGACCCGCCGAAATGGGTTTTGACGTAGTTCCGGTTGTACCACTTCATTTTCATCCGCACCCGGATTTCACTATAATCGGGTGCGATATGTTCAACGACGATTCCTGTTCCCCAATACGGCGGATAACAATTGAGCATGAGCTGAAAAATTTTATGATGCATGATTTCCTGTAGGCGTCTGTTTCCAGAAGATGTCCGGCGGATGGGAGCTGAAAAAGTGCGGAAAAGAATGGTTCATACGATGGCGACTGTCACAAGAACCGGTTGCAGTACACGGATCAAGTCGGCCGGGGACACGCTCATCAATAGGCCCCGCTTGCCGGCGTTGATATATAGCGCCGGCAAATCGGCGATCGAGGCTTCCATGAATACCCGCATGGCGTGGCGAACGCCAAAAGGAGAGATGCCACCCACGACATATCCGGTATATTTATTGGCCTTCTGCGGCGTGCAGGGCTGAACGGATCTGGCGCCGATCTGGCGGGCCAGCGCCCGGGTGGAGACCTGGCGATCTCCATGCATCAGGACGATCAACGGCGCGGCGGTGTCATCTTCCATAACCAGTGTCTTGATGACAGCGTGTTCCGCAACGCTCAGGGCCGCCGAAGCCGTCGCCGTTCCGCCTTTTTCCTCGTAGGCGTACGGATGCAGCGAAAATGCCGCACCCGCCTCTTTAAGATGACGCATGGCCGAGGTTGTGGATATGTGACGATCCGCCATGTGTCAATTACCTGTGAATCTGTTTAAGAAGCCAGGCCATGTTTTCTCCCAGCACCTTCATGGTGGCGACCCCTTCCGCGTCTTTTTCGAATTCGCCGATTTCTCTGGCAAAAGCCAGATTCCAGTAGCTGGAACCCGGAACGATCATCTGGGTGATGAAAAAGAAATGGTTCAGAGAGTCGAAGGTATGGATACAACCGCCACGACGCGCCACCGCCACGGCGGCCCCGACTTTTCGTTTCAGCATATCTCCGTTGGCGCGGCTGACCATGCCCGCCCGGTCCATGAGCGCCTTGATTTCAGAAGTGACGTCGGCAAAATAGGTGGGGGACGCCAGAATGATACCGTCCGCTTCGGTCATTTTTTGAATGCAGGCGTTGACGTCATCCTTGACGGCGCATTGTTTGTCTTTGTTTTCAAAGCACTTGTAGCAGGCGATACATCCATGGATTTTTTTGCCCGAAAGCTGCATCAACTCCGTTTCGATGCCTTCCGCTTCGAGCGGTGCGAACACCTGGCGTACGGCCGCCGCCGTATTGCCGTCCTTGCGGGCGCTGCCGCTGATGGCTAAAACTTTCATGATTTCTCCTTGTTTCTTGTTTTCCCTGATGTGGCTGTCTCACACCGCCAGGTCATGCTCAGACCCCTGGAAGCGTTTCGGCCCCACTTTATCCAAACCGCATGAGTTGTCAACCGGATATTTCAACGATGGCGCATTCCGCCTTCAGCAAGGGAATACAAAAACAGGGTGATACTTTAAAATCACCCTGTGAATTGCTGCCTGCTATATCAGTAAGTTCCAAGTATTTTGAAGAAATCGGTCTTGTTTTTCAGCTCTTCCAGAATCGGAGCAAATGCCGCTGACCGCACATCGGCTTCCAGATCCGCGTAAAACATGTATTGCCAAGGCTTTCCGAGAATGGGTCGCGATTCCAGTTTCACCAGATTGATATGGTTTTCCTGGAAAATTTTCAGCGTTTCATAAAGCGATCCAGGTTGATTGCCAACCGAATAGACCAGAGATGATTTCTGGGCGTCTTTTTTACAGGCAGGTTCCGCCGCAATGATGGCGAATCGGGTGAAGTTCATAGGATTGGTTTCAATGCCTTCTTCGATGATGTCAAGATCGAACATCTTGGCGGCTTCCCTGCTGCCGATGGCTGCGTTTGTGCATCCCTCGCTTTGCGCGACTTCGCGGACGGCGCTGGTCGAAGCGTTGACAGCAACAATTTCCCAGTCTGGATAGCGATCGAGAAACTGCCGGCACTGCTGTACCACCGGTGCAATGGAAAACACCCGGCGGATGTCTTCCAGTCGGGTTCCAGGACGTCCGATCAGGTAATGAATGATGCGAAGTGTAATTTCTCCGACAATTTCAAGATCGTATTCCAGCAGCAGATCATAGTTTTCATGAATGCTGCCGGAAAGTGAATTTTCAAGAGGAATGATCGCGTATGCGGCTTCCCTGGACTTGACGGACTCAAATATCGCACGGAAGCTGGGTTTGGGGATCACATCTGCATTTTCTCCGAAATATTGCATACAGGCATTGTGACTGAAGGTACCCAGCTCACCCAGAAATGCAATCCGCTGAGACGCATCTCCATTGGCGTCCTGTACGGTGGCGGAGGCTTTCTCCTGATAATCGAAATCAAGCTGCTTGCCGACAACCGGAGCGATCACGTAAATATCGCGGGTGAGTTGACCGAACTGTTTGGGATACAGGCTCTGGGGACCGTCGGAAAGGGCATGATCGGGATCGTGATGGACTTCGATCATCAGTGCATCGGCCCCGGCGGCAACGGCGGCGCGGGCCATGGGACTGACCTTTTCGCGGATGCCGGTGGCATGACTGGGATCGATCAGTACGGGCAGATGGGTGAGTTTTTTCAGCACGGGAATAGCCGATAAATCGAGGGTGTTGCGGGTGTAAGGCTCGAACGTACGGATGCCGCGTTCACAAAGGATGATCTTGTCGTTTCCTTCGGACATGATATATTCCGCGGACATCAGCCATTCCTCGATAGTAGAAGCCAACCCCCGTTTGAGTACGACCGGTTTGCCCATGCGACCGACGCACTTTAAAAGTTCAAAATTCTGCATGTTGCGTGCGCCGACCTGTACGGCATCCACATATTTCATCATGACATCGGCCTGGGCTACCGAAGTGATCTCCGTCACCACCGGAAGTCCGGTCTGCTCCCGGACTTCAGCCAATATTTTGAGGCCTTCTTCTTCAAGCCCCTGAAACGAATAGGGGGATGTCCTGGGTTTATAAGCACCACCTCTGAAGACGAGCGCGCCGTAGCGTTTGACCTCCCTGGCGATGGTCAATGCCTGCTCGCGGCTTTCCACCGCGCAGGGGCCTGCAATCATCACGATGCGTTTGCCGCCTACCAGCACATTACCGATAGGAACCAGCGTGTCTTCAGGGTGCCACTGCCGGCTCACCAGTTTGAACGGCGTCGTGATGGGAATAACGTTTTCGACGCCGGGAAGGCTTTTTAAAAAGTCCGGATCGAGTTTGCTCTTTCCCAGAGCGCCCATGATGCTCTGTTCAGCGTCTGTCATTTCACGCACGACGCAGCCTTTGTCCATGAGAATGTTACGGATATGACTTTTTTGATCTTTGGTGATGTTTCTTTGAAGTACGAGTATCATGTGCCAACGCCTCCCTGTTGATGGTGCATCCAATAAAAAAAGCCCCGATGGGTTGTTCCCTCGGGGCTTTTCACAAATAAAAAAGCCCCGGACAGACTGGTATTTCAGTCCATCCGGGGCCGAATTTTGCTGAAAACGGCTACTGCTCCGGATGAACGCTTCTAAAGCTAAAAAAGAAGCGTCCGAAAAAAATATTTTTGATGATAAAACGATGGTACATTGTCAATAAAAATCCTTTTAATTTTTGTGGATCTTTACGACGGATATGAAGTTGTGTCAAGTATTCTTTTGAGGGAATGTCACCTGAAGCCACCCGCTTTTTTTAGATTTACATATCGCGTCGCGTATGGTAGCAATGCCGGAAGAACTGGAGATAGTATCATGAAAAAACTGCACATTCATGGAAAAACCGGAGACTCCGCGCTTCTGGTCGGAGAGAATCTCGATCAACTGGAACACCTCGTTTCCGGACGTCGAGCCGTAATCATTACGGACAATCACGTCGAAGCGCTGTACCGGAAAGATTTTCCGGACTGTCCTGTCATCACCATCGGATGCGGCGAGGGGATCAAGACCCTGGATACGGTGCATGCCATTTATCGGCATCTGGTGGAACTGGAGGCGGATCGTTCCACATTTATTGTCGGCATCGGCGGAGGCATTGTGTGCGATATCGCCGGATTTGTGGCCTCCACATACATGCGCGGGGTAAGTTTCGGATTTGTGGCGTCCAGTTTGCTGGCCCAGGTGGATGCCAGCGTTGGAGGCAAAAACGGCGTCAATTTCGGCGGGTATAAAAACATGGTGGGGGTTTTTAACCAGCCGGAGTTTGTCATCTGTGACATGAATCTGCTCCACACGCTGCCCAGCCAGGAACTGCTCTGCGGTTTTGCGGAAATCGTCAAGCACGCCGTCATTGCCGATGAAAAGATGTTCGCTTTCCTCGAAGATCGCTGGCAGGACGCTCTGAAGCTGGATCACGATGTCATCGAGCGTCTGGTGTATGATTCTGTTGTCATCAAGTCCGGTGTGGTGAACCGGGATGAAACTGAAAAAGGGGAACGCCGGATTTTGAATTTCGGCCATACCGTCGGACACGCCATTGAAAAAACCACCGGAATCCCGCATGGCGAAGCCGTAAGTATCGGCATGGTTGCCGCCGCGGGTATCGCTCGGAATCTGGAAATGTTTTCAGAAACGGATATGCAGCGCATCGTCAGGCTTCTGGCGCATTTCAATCTGCCTGTTCGTCTGGACATCGCGCATCGGGATGCGGTTTTTGACGCCATGCGCAAAGACAAGAAAAGGGAAGGGGATGATATTTTTTTTGTGCTTCCGCCCCGTATTGGCGCTGCAACGGTGCGTTCTCTGTCCATAGCAGAAATTCGTCGGCTTGCCGCCGATTTATTTCAGTCTGAAGATTGATCATGAGGGCATCATGATGACACAGATCGATTTTTCCGAGATTGAGGGAATCCGGGTGGGACATGCCCAGAACCTGGCGGCAGCCACTGGTTGTACGGTTGTGATCTTTGACAGCGGTGCAACCGCAGGGGTAGATGTCCGGGGTGGCGCGCCGGGTACGCGGGAAACCGATCTGCTGAATCCTGTCAATCTGGTGCAGCAAATCCATGCCGTCATGCTGGCCGGCGGCAGCGCCTTCGGTCTGGATGCCGCTGCCGGCGTCATGCAATATCTCGAAGAACACCATATCGGTTTCGATGTTCAGGTAACCCGCGTTCCCATTGTCTGTGCCGCTGTTCTGTTCGATCTTACGGTCGGCGACTGGCGCATCCGTCCGGACAAGGAGATGGGATACCTGGCCTGTGTAAACGCCGACAACGGGCTTTTACGTCATGGAAATGTCGGGGCAGGGGCGGGCGCCAGCGTGGGAAAAATCCTGGGGCCGCAGCGCTCCATGAAAAGTGGGCTTGGAAGCTGCGCATTTCAGGCTGGAAATTTGAAAGTCGGAGCGCTGGTAGCCGTAAATTGTCTGGGAGATGTCGTGGATCCGCTCACCGGAGAAAAAATAGCCGGACCTCTGGAAGAAGATATGCAGACGCTTGCGAATACTGAGGATATCATGCTCCAGCGTTATGCCAATACAGGTAACCTTTTCAGCGGCAATACGACGATTGGCGTTGTAGCGACCAATGCATCACTTACTAAGTCTCAGTCAACCAAATTGGCGTCCATGTCGCAGAACGGATATGCCAGAACCATGAGACCCGCCCACACCATGTATGATGGAGATACGATATTTGCCGTATCCGTCGGCAGTGTGGCGGCGGATTTAAGTGTTGTCGGATTTCTGGCGGCAAGGGCCATGGAGCGTGCCGTGATCGCAGCGGTAAAAGGTGCCGAATCTCTGTGCGGTCTTAAATGCTGGTCAGATATCGTTGCAGAATCCGCCGCCGCAGATCGTGAAGCTGGCGTTGTCTGAATGCCTGTATATAATCTGTTTGCTGAACTCTAAACATTTTATGAAAGGAGAATTCATGTTTCCTAAACGAATCAAATTGATACTGGGTTTTATGGCTGTGTTGGTCATGGGAATGGCATCGGGGATAGCACCGCTCCCACTTGCAGCGGCTTTGGAGGGCAAAATTACAACGGCTCCCGCGCTGTCTGGTTCGCCATCGGCGGATTTAAGCACTGTCATTGCCAAAATCGCAAAGGACACCATACCGGCGGTGGCGCATATCGAGGTCACTCAGAGCCAGGAAGTCAACAACCCGCTGACACCGTTTGAAAATGATCCATTTTTTCATTATTTCTTCAATACGCCCCGGCACATGCCCAAAAAATTCAAACGGGAACTCAAAGGGCTTGGCACCGGAATGATCATGGACCCCGAGGGACATATTCTAACCAACAACCATGTGGTTCAAGGCGCTACAGACATTGATGTCCTGCTGGCGGATGGAACTCATTACAAAGGCAGCGTTGTCGGTACGGATCCCAAAACAGATCTGGCCGTGATTCAAATCAAAGCAGATAAACCGCTTCCATACGTCACTTTTGGAGATTCCGATAAAATGGAAGTCGGTTACTGGGTTGTCGCCATCGGCCATCCCCGTGGTCTGGATCAGACCGTTACACAGGGAATCATCAGCGCCAAACACCGCCGCGGAATTCTGGATCCCAACAGCTATCAGGATTACCTGCAGACCGACGCCGCCATCAATCCGGGGAACAGCGGCGGCCCGTTATTGAATCTCCAGGGAGAAGTCATCGGCGTGAACGCCGCCATTATGTCGGATTCTGGTGGTTTTGAAGGAATTGGATTTGCCATCCCGAGCAATATGGCGGTTCATATTGCCAGGCTGCTGATCGCACATGGCAAAGTGGTACGCGGCTGGCTTGGCGTCAGTATTCAGGATCTGACACCGGAATTGGTGAAAGCCATGAAACTGAATGTTTCCAGCGGCGCTCTCATCGC
>DAIEFO010000170.1 GCA_027325475.1 Desulfobacteraceae bacterium
AACGGTTTCAAGCGCTTCGCGCCGCTTGGGATTATATGCTGCGCCTGCGCCTTCTGTCCAGTGTGAGATCAGGGTTTTTACCAGCTCTGTCTGATCTTCAAGCGGCGTTATGATATAAAATTTCCTGACACCATATGTGCGGACGGCTCTGGCAATATCATGAATATCCAGATTGGTTACCGCCGATGCGATGACATCTCCCCGCTTATTGATCACCGGATAATGCGCCAGTGCCACATACAGATTGGGACTGCAATATGTGTTCAATATCCAACCGCCACTGCTGAAGAATCTTTATTTCATCCGGTGCCAGCCGACGCTGCAAAAGCAGATCTTTTCGTTTCAGAACCGTTCGAATCAGTGAAGATTCCAGCCGCCATCTTTCGATAGCCGAATGATGTCCGGAAAGCAGAACATCTGGAACCGCTTCCTGTTCGAAAATTGCAGGCCGCGTGTAGTGAGCGTGTTCCAGAAGATTATTGGCAAAAGAATCTTTCTGAGCGGACTCTTCGCCGCCCAGAACCCCGGGAATCAAGCGGATTACCGTTTCCATCAGCACCATCGCCGGCAGCTCGCCGCCGGTCAATACATAGTCGCCGACGGATATTTCATCTTCCACACAGGTCTGACAGATGCGTTCGTCAATGCCTTCATATCGGCCGCAAATCAGAATCAGACCGGGCAGCATCGAAAGCTCTGTGGCAACGGTCTGATCCAGCCGCCGCCCCTGAGGTGACAGATACACCGTTCTGGCGCCAGGTGCGACAGCAACGGCATGCCGGATGGCCGCAGCCAGGGGTTCTGGCTTCATGACCATCCCGTTGCCGCCGCCAAAAGGTCTGTCATCGGTCACCTGATGTCGGCCCTGAGCAAAATCCCGGATATTGACGGCTTCCGCGGTGATACTGTTGCCCTCTATAGCCCGTCTGACAATACCGTACTCCCAGAAGGACTGAAACATCTCCGGGAAGATGGTTAACGCAATAAATTTCATCGTCATATCCAGACAGGCTATAAAATTACACTGTAAAAAAGCCGAAATCACGGCGGACGTATCGACGCAGACCTTCGGCTAAAGGCCTTCCGGTATATCCACCCGCAGGGTCTTCTGCGATACATCGATTTCCAGAATAACCGAAGCAATGGCTGGAAGCAGTATTTCTTTGGACTCCGGCGTTTGGACGACATAAACGTCATTGCTGCCGGTTTCAAAAATCGAAATTACAGTTCCCAGACAATGTCCGTCCGTGGATAATACAGTCATTCCTACAATGTCAGACCAGTAATAGGTATCTGCTTCAAGCTCCGGAAGTCGCGATTTTTCTACCAGTATGTCCGTACCTCTCAGCGACGCGGCGCCGGTGCGGTCCGAAGTATTTTCAAACAGCAGAAGCAGCGCCTGTCCGTGAAGTTTCACGTCTTTTACTGTGGCTGGCTTATAATCACTGTGGCCGGAACGCATGAGAAGCACCGGCAGCCCGGCGGTGAAAACCTCGACTGTTTCTGGCTCACAATGGACTTTGACATATCCGTGGATGCCATGTGCCGCCACGATCTTGCCTAACGTTACACACGCATCCGGATGTATGACGGATAGCAGCTTATTCAAGAATCTCGAGAACCGTGCGTTTTTTCATCTTGGCGGATGCAGCGCTCAGTATAGTTCTTAAAGCCCTGGCCGTACGCCCCTGTTTTCCAATGACTTTACCCAGATCTTCCTTGGCGACCTTCAGCTCAAGAACCGATGTCTGATTTCCCTCAACTTCTGAAACCACCACCTGCTCAGGATGGTCAACAAGCGCCTGGGCAATGTACGCGATCAGATCTTTCATAGCTCTATCTCCTTTAACGCAGGCAGGAATCGGGGAGTATCGTCATCCACGGGTATTTCAGGCTGGAGTGGCCGCGACGCTCTGCTTCTTCAGGATGCTTTTAACCGTATCGCTGGGAATTGCCCCCTGGCCGATCCAGTATTGTACCCGATCTGCTTTCAGAGTGACATCCGCCGGCGTATTCAGCGGGTTATATGTTCCCAGCATTTCCAGAAACTTGCCATCACGGGGGCATTCGCTGTCCGCCGCAACGATACGATAAAAAGGACGCTTTTTGGCGCCATATCTGGCCAGCCTGATTTTAACAGCCATGTGTATCTCCTTGTAATTCAATTTATTGTATTGATATCAATGTGATGTTCTTCTACTGGATTTTCTGTGGAGCCGTCAACAGTTACCGAAACGACGAAAAGTTTCTGGCAAACTTTTTGGCGCCACCTTTATTGAATTTTTTCATTATTTTCAAGACATGATCATAATTTTTCAGAAGCTGATTCACGTCCTGAACGCTGGTGCCGCTGCCCGTGGCAATGCGTTTCCGGCGGTTGCCGTTGATAAGGGCATGCTTCCGGCGTTCCTGTGGGGTCATGGAATTGATGATGGCCACGACCCTGCCCAATTCCTTATCATCCACCTGAAGATCTTTGAACTGCTTGTTCTGGCTGACCCCGGGAATCATCTGGATCAGGTCTGTCAATGATCCCATTTTCCGGATTTGCATCATCTGATCCCGAAAATCTTCAAGTGTAAACTCATTTTTCCGCAGCTTTTTTTCAAGTGCTTCCGCCTGTTTGGCGTCCACGACCGACTGTGCCTTCTCGATCATGGTCAGGACATCGCCCATACCCAAAATCCGGGAAGCCATTCGATCCGGGTGAAACACTTCAAAATCACTCAGCTTTTCGCCCACACCAATAAACTTGATGGGTTTGTCAATGACGGACTTAATGGAAATGGCCGCGCCGCCTCTGGCGTCGCCATCCATTTTGGTCAGAACAACGCCGTTGATCTGGATAGCGTCATTAAAAGCCGTGGCGATATTGACGGCATCCTGGCCTGTCATGGCATCAGCGACCAGCAGAATATCCGATGGTTTCAATCGATCCCGGATGCGGCACAGCTCCATCATCAATTCTGTATCGACGTGAAGACGGCCGGCTGTATCCAGAATCAAGGTGTCTGCACCTTCCTGCTGCGCCCGAATGCGAGCCTCTGCACAGATATCCACCGGATCCATCTCCGGAGTGGAAGGAAACACCGGAAGTGAAAGCTGATCCCCTAGTTTCTTCAGTTGGTCAATGGCTGCCGGACGATATACATCCGCTGGCACCAGATACGGTTTTCTGCCCTGTTTTCTCAAAAGGATGGAAAGCTTTCCGGCGGTTGTGGTCTTACCGGACCCCTGAAGCCCTACAAGCATGATGGAAACCGGTTTTTCACCCGAAAGATTCAAGTCTTCGGATTGAGAGCCCATCAGGCGTGTCAGCTCTTCGTTGACAATCTTGACAAGTTGCTGGCCTGGCGTCAGACTGGCCATGACTTCCTGACCTACGGCCCTGTCCCGGATATCGGCGACAAATTTTTTGACCACTTTATAATGGACATCTGCCTCAAGAAGCGCCAGACGCACTTCTTTTAATCCATCCTGAATGTTTTTTTCAGACAGCTTGCCATGTCCCTTGAGCTGTTTGAAAACAGAATTCAGTTTGTCGCTGAGATTGTCAAACATAAATTTCACCTGATGACGTTACTAAATCCTTGAAAATAATATGATGGAAATGGTATGTCAAGCTAATTATTCGTCAAAAACGAAAGGACAGCATGAACACGACATCACGAAGCGATATCAAGAATCTGAGCAAAGAACAATTGGGCGTATGGCTGGAAACCAACCGGATCAAACCTTACCGCGCCGGCCAGGTTTTAAAATGGGTGTATCTTCATCAGATGGATGATTTTAACAGCATGACCGATTTAGGTCAAGAACTGCGTTCCATGCTTGCAGCGCATTTTGTCGTTGCCCGACTCGAAATTGCCCGTATTGAAACATCACGTGATGGTTCTCAGAAATTTCTTTTCCGGCTTGAAGATGGTCAACACGTTGAATCTGTTTTGATTCCGGAAAAAAACCATTACACGCTCTGTATTTCAAGCCAGGTGGGCTGCGCTATGGGATGCAGATTCTGTCTGACCGCAAAAGGCGGGTTTGTCCGAAACTTGACGGCTGCTGAAATCATATCCCAGGTGCGGGATATCAGAAACCGGACGGATCGTACGTTTCCCCTGTCCAATATCGTTTTTATGGGAATGGGAGAGCCTTTAGCCAATTACGCCAACGTGATACAGGCCATCCGGACGCTGACCGACAGCGCTTTTGGGCTGGAGTTTTCTACCCGTAAGGTCACGCTTTCCACCGCCGGTCTGGTTCCGGAACTTTTGCATCTGGGCAACGATGTTGCTGTCAATCTGGCGGTATCGCTCAATGCCACGATCAATGAAACGCGCTCTCATCTGATGCCCATCAACCGGAAATATCCACTGGAAATGTTGCTGGACGCCTGCCGTCAATACCCACTGGCTCCCCGGAAGCGCATTACATTTGAGTATATTTTATTGAAGGATATCAACGATTCTCCGGAAGATGCCCGGCGTTTGGCGCAGTTGCTGAAACCCGTCAGGGCCAAAATCAATCTGATTCCTTTCAATGAACACGCCGGGAGTTCTTACAAAAGACCCGATGAGAAAATTATCCTGAATTTTCAGGAAATTCTGGTCCAACACCATTATACGGCCATGATCCGCTACAGCAAGGGGCTGGATATTTCCGCGGCTTGTGGACAACTGAAGGCAAACCATGAGTCATCTTGAAGTTGAAATCAAATTTTATATCTCCGATATCGGACATACGCGCAATGTCATTCTGCAGCAGGGGGCAGAACCAGAGTCCAGTTGTTTTGAAACCAATATCCGCTTTGATGATGTGTCCGGAACGCTCTGTGCCGGCCATAAACTGCTGCGCCTCCGCCAGGATTCCGTTTGCCGGCTGACCGTTAAGGCGCCCCCGGAATTTTCATCGGATGAAATAACGGATCATCCGGCAGGCCAATTTAAAATTTTCAGGGAATATGAAGTAACGGTAAGCGATTTTCAAACGATGTCGGACATGCTGAAGCAGCTTGGATTTTATCCCCGGCAGATATATGAAAAACACCGGGAGACTTTTCGGCTTTGCCATACGGAATTATGTCTGGACACGCTGCCGTATGGTCATTTTCTGGAAATCGAGGGGGAAGGGGAGAATATCCGGCATGTGGCACGGCTTCTCGGACTGGACTGGGAAAAAAGAATCACGGCAAACTATTTGCGGTTATTTGAAAATATACGGCAGTATTTACATCTGCCCTTTGAAGATGTCACGTTCGACAACTTCAAAG
>DAIEFO010000171.1 GCA_027325475.1 Desulfobacteraceae bacterium
TCATCGCGCTGATGGAACAGGATTTGGTCACCAGAAAACATGCCATTGATTCCGAAGAATTTCTTCACGGCGTGGGCATGGCCCAGGTTCTGGGGCCTTTTGCCCCCAATACCGCGCTTTTTGTAGGAAACCGTCTGTACGGCGTTTTTGGCGGGCTGGCCTGTGCCATCGCTTTTCTGCTTCCTTCCGTGACGCTGGTGATTCTGCTGTCATGGCTTTATTTTGAATTTCACGCCATTCCCGCGCTTCAAAGCGCTATCGGCGGTTTGGGGCCCGTGGTCATCGCCCTGATTCTGAGCGCAGCATGGTCTATGGGACGCAAAGCCGTGCATTCCTGGCCAACGGCTTTGGTGGGGCTGGCATCGCTGGGAATTTCCCTGCTCAAGATCAACGCGGTATATGTGCTGATAGCGGCAGGAATTATCGGTTTGCTGGCAGGCAAGCAGCGGTTGTCAGGAGGTGGCGGCGGCAACAGTCATCCAGCAAATCCGCCGGATACCCCATCCCAAACTCAAACGAAATCTTCCAAACCGTTCTCCGCTTCGGGCCTTGCGATTCTGCCGTCCATGGGAGCCGCAGTAGCAGGAGGGGCATCACTTTCCGGAATTGCCATGTCTTTTATCAAAATCGGATGTGTTTTCTTCGGCGGCGGGTTCGTACTGGTGCCGATTCTTCACCAGAATCTTGTCAGCACTCTGCACTGGCTGACCCCCCAGGAATTTCTCGATGGCGTTGCCATCAGCAATCTGACGCCCGGCCCGATCGCCGTACTGGCGACGTTTACAGGGTTTCATCTTCACGGCGTTTCGGGCGCTGTCGTGGCGACCTTGGGCCTTTTCGCGCCTGCGTTTATTCTCATGACCCTGCTGTCACATGAATACGCCCGGTTCAAGGAAGGCCAGCGATTTCAAGATTTTCTATCAGGTGTTACACCGGCGGTCGTCGGGCTGATCGTCAGCGCCGCCGTGCTGCTGGCGCCCGGCGCGCTTCGCGATCCGGCCGGTTGGGGCCTGATGATCTTCTCTCTGTTTCTGCTCATACGGCTGAAGTGGCATCCCGTATGGGTGCTGACCATCGGCTCCATCATCGGCGCCGTTGGGCTGGTGCATTGACTCATCGGGACACTGCGCTAAATCTCCGGTAAAAAGCGTCGAGGTCAGTCCACAGGGCGCAGACAGTCTTGCGGAAATCGAAACGTTCCCTTTCCTTCGAGGCTGACTTCCACCAGAGCGTCCGGATCATTGATGGCGGTATCAGGATCTGTGATGATCCCATGGATACCAATATACGCATTCATAAAACTCTCCCAGCAATCATCATCGGATCGCCGGTAAATTTCCACCCGCTGACCTTTGCGAAATACCATAAGCAGTGTCCTCCCTTGTGTAAACGTAGGTAATGGCCGATATGTTTTGTGTCGCTCAAATCTATACTCCATTACCTGCGGCCTTTCAAGTGATTATGCCACTGGCGTAATCTCGTCGCTGAAACTTGCAGACTGATGCCGGGCGCAGACGTCACACACCGGACGGATATCGCTGAATTCAATGACAGCGCGGGTTTTGTGGCGGATAAATTCCAGATATCGGGCTGGCCCCATGACCGCACCGCAGTTTTCGCAATGCAGCAGCTTCTGCCGGTTCAGCACCGTCCCGCACAGCGACAGAATCCGCTCTCCGTTACGATCTTCAATCCGGATGGCTTGAGTAGGACAGTTGGCGGCGCAGGCCCCGCATAAAATACACCGTTCCTCGGTAATCCTGAAATCCGTGGGGCCGGGATGATCAAAATGGATATACCCCATCCGCAGCGCATCAATGCCCATTTTGTCCCGGCAGACTTCAACGCAGCGTCCGCACCTGAGACAGACGTCGCAGCGCAGACATCGTCTGGCCTCTTCCCTCACCATATTTTCGGTATAACCCAGTTCAACCTGCTGAAATGTGGTGCGCCTGCGATCGATGGTCAAAAGCGGCATATGAGGCCGCTTCAGAATCATCTTGGTGGCGGCCGGAACTTCCAGCCAATCCATCCGGCCGCGACGCACCGGCACCGGCGGCATTTGAGGCTGAGGAATACCAGACAGATAACGATCAATGGCGTCCGCCGCACGCTTACCGCCGCCAATGGCTTCGATCACGGTGGCAGGCCCTGAAACCGCATCCCCCGCAGCAAAAATTCCGGGAATCGCTGTTTCCATGCTGACCTTACTGGCTTCGATGGTATTTCTTCGCGTCCAGGTCAACCCTGCCAGCGATGACAGACAGGTTGCGTCCACCTGCTGACCGATCGCCGATACCACGACATCAGCTTCGATAAAATAGTCACTGCCTTCAATCGGGACTGGATACTTGCGATTGGAACCTTCCTGAGACACGAGTTTGGCCCGGATACAGCGCACCGCGGCTACCTTGCCGTCACGCCCTACGATTTCCGCCGGTATGGTCAGAAACGAGATGTGGATGCCTTCTTCTTCCGCCTGCTCGACTTCTTCAACATCGGCCGGCATTTCGGCGCGGGTGCGGCGATACGCCATCATGACTTCATCGCATCCCAGGCGCAGACAAGTTCTGGCCGCGTCAATGGCCACGTTTCCGCCACCGATGACGACCACTTTTCTGCCGGGAATTTTTCGCTCTCCCAATGCGACGCGGCGCAGCAAGTCGATGGACTGAATCACCTGCGGATACTCTTTTTCACCCGGAATGTTCAGCTTGAAGGAAGTGTGGGCGCCGATAGCCAAGAAAAAGGCTTCGAACCCTTCCGCCTTCAGGCTGTCCAGGGTCATATCCTTTCCGAAAGAGGTGTTGTAGCAAAATTCCACACCCAGCGCTTCCAGCATGGCGACTTCCCGGTCAATGACTTCGCGTGGAAGCCGGTAACGAGGGATGCCGATCATCATCATGCCGCCTGCCACCGGCAGCGCTTCGATCACCCGA
The DNA here is from genome assembly GCA_027325475.1 of Desulfobacteraceae bacterium. Classification (GTDB taxonomy): domain Bacteria; phylum Desulfobacterota; class Desulfobacteria; order Desulfobacterales; family Desulfatirhabdiaceae; genus RAAP-1. Next base: position 2,940 of record DAIEFO010000171.1, read on the forward strand.
ACCCCATATCCCTTGAGCGCCAGATAATACGCGGCGCTCATCCCGCCAGGCCCTGCACCGACAACGCAGACCTTCTGGCCCTTGTCCGGAGCCTGAGGCGGATTTTTGTACTGTCTCTCCGACAGCGCCCGTTCAGCGGCAAAGGCTTTCAGGAACTTGATGGACACCGGTTCGTCCATGCGTCCCCGCACACACATGAATTCGCACGGCCGGGTGCAGACCAGGCCGCACACCCACGGAAACGGGTTGTCTTCCCGAATGACGTCAATCGCCTCGGCGTCCCGGCCCATGCCGATCAGGGTGACATAGGTCGGAATGTCGATGCCCGCAGGGCACGTCATCTGACAGGGCGCCGGCGCGAGCCGGACACAGTCTCCGGTCGCGCAGTTATGGGTCTCCACATGACTGGCGAAGACTTCCTGATACTGCATCAACGCCATCGCAACGGACGTTCCCACCGTCTTACTCGCCGAATCCTGACCGCCCACAATCAGTTCATCGGCCAGGGCGCTCAAAGACGGTAAATGGTCACTGCCCGCCCTTCCCCAGGCCACATCCCGCATCAACGCCAGAATTTCTTCCGCTATCCGCCGGCTTTTGGGATGCGTGAGAGCGCTGGAAGCAATCGCAGTTTCCAGATCGGAAATGGCGGTATTTACCGGACAACGCTTATCAGCCATGTCACCCCTCTTCCTATTCCAACACCGCCATAATGGCTGCATGACGTTCCCGCCGGATCCGCCCCATATCTTCCGCAAGACCGAAATCGAGACAATGGGTGGTGCATGCTGTAACACAGGCGGGTTTCAGCCCCTGATCCACCCGATCCATACAATAATCGCACTTGACAACCTTGCCGATTTCCGGATTCCACTGCGGCGTTCCCCAAGGGCAGGCAGTGATACAGGTTTTACAGCCCACACACAAGGAATGATCCACAAAGACGATGCCGTCCTTAGACCGTTTCTGCATGGCGCCGGTGGGGCAAGCCGCCACGCACCATGGATTTTCACAGTGAAAACAAGGCATGAACACATAGGAAGCCCTGGGAAGACCACCGACAAATTTAGGGCCGATGGTAATCACCTGGCAGAGCTTGGGCCCTATGGGTAAAGACTTGTTGGTCTTGCACTGAACTTCGCAGCTATGGCAGCCGATACATTTTTTTTTGTCCTGAAACAGGTAATACTTGCTCATCATCCTTCTCCCTATGCCAGTTTCACCGTAACGAATGTGTCGTGAAGCGCCGGACTTCCGCCCACTCTGTCCGTGATATTTTCCTGAAGTACACTGTCAGAAAGCCCCTTACCATAAGAGCGGGTAGCGAGCCTGGCTTCATGACCGAATCCGTGAAGCGTGAAAGCCGCTTCCGGATGAATCATATCCGTGACAAACGCCTTGATATTGCCAGACCCGCATGAAGAGCAGACTTCCAGCATGTCATTGGTTCGCAATCCCAATTCGGCGGCTTTCCGGGAATTGATCCACATCACGTTTTCAGAAAACAGTTCGCTCAGATACCGGTTGTTCTGGGTAGATATATGCGTGTGAACGGCGTTTCTGCCGACTACCAGCCGGAAGGTGTTCCCCGATAGTTTCGGCATGGATTCATACGGCGGAAAAGACGGAAATCCGGCGTTTTCAAGCAGCGATGACACCAGTTCAATCTTACCGGAAGGGGTTTTAAACTGAATCCCATCTTTTCTGTCCCATAAAATCTGATCTTTCCCGTATGCGACAAACCCTTTGGCCTTGAAATCCTCCAGTGCAAATCCGGTAGGCTCCAGCTGCCAGCGCACCAGCTCCTCCATACTGTTATAGGGGAAGTACTGGCCGATGCCGAGACGTTCTCCGAGCTGCTTGAAGATCATGGCAGCCTCCCTTGTATCATATCGCGGCGCTACCGCCTGCTGGCGCAAAAACATCTGGGGTTTAAGGCCATTGGCCTCCTGGACGCAATCGAGACGCTCCAGATACATGGATTCGGGAAGAATGACATCGGCATACCAGGCGGTATCGCTGTAATTAACTTCAACAGCAACGATCAAATCCAGTTTGTTCAAGGCCGCTTTCATCTGATTTGTATCGGGAATAGACTTGAGTGGATCGAAACGGTTGGCGATCAGCGCCCGGATCGGATAGGGATCATCATTTAAAATCGCCGGCGCCAGCATTTGCGGAACGCCATGCGCCGGATCCGGAAGCGGAAAATCGGGTGTCCCGACTTTATCGAACCGCGGAAGCGTTATTTTTTCAAAAGACTGCTCCGTCAGTTTTCTGGCCGGTTTC
>DAIEFO010000172.1 GCA_027325475.1 Desulfobacteraceae bacterium
TGTTTCCGAAATGTCCTGGACCCGAAAAGTACGTCACCCCTCCAAAATTGTATCCATCGGGGATGTTGTCGAGGCCGTGGTTCTGGACATCAAACCCGAAAATCGTCGTATTTCACTGGGCATGAAACAGATCGCTCCCAATCCGTGGGATGTGATCAGTGAAAAATATCCCGTTGGCACAACCATCGAGGGCAAGATCAAGAATATCACGGATTTTGGCATCTTTATCGGCATCGATGAGGGCATTGACGGCCTTGTGCATATTTCAGATATCTCCTGGACAAAGCGAATCAAACACCCGTCAGAGATTTACAAGAAGGGTGATATCATTCAGGCAATTGTACTGGATATCGAAAAAGACAACGAAAGGTTCTCCCTGGGCATCAAGCAGTTGCATCCAGATCCCTGGAAGACTGTTGCTCAGCGGTATGAAGTCGGCAAGATTATCACCGGAACCGTTACCAACCTGACAGATTTCGGCGTTTTTGTCGAACTCGAAGAAGGCATCGAAGGGCTGGTGCACGTTTCCGAAATCAGCAAGGAAAAGATCAAGACGCCTGTCGGCAAATTCAATGTTAACGATGTCATCACCGCACGGGTCATGAACATCAACAGCGATGAAAGGCGGATCGGACTTTCCATCAAACGGCTTGAAGTTGAAGATGAGCAGGCGCTGCTGACCGAATATGTCAACAGCATGAAACCGGCGCCATCCACATTCGGAGAGCTCCTGAAAGAAAATCTTCAGGAAAAACTGAATACCGAAACCGGCCAGGAATAAGTTTTCCCCCTGAATGCAGCGCTTGGCTGAGATTTTTCAGTTAAGCGCTGCTTTTTATGGTTCAATCGAATATCACTTCCCTTTCTCCACCAATCTCCTCTGTATTCCGGAGAACCGGAACAACGTTTTGAGAGACGCATCATTATGTTTTCCCGCAGGCATCCTTTTCTTTTTTTTGTTCTGATATCCCTTTCTATCATAGCGGCATCATCCATTGTCATTTCGCTGATCGTACTGACAGCTATCAAATCTTCCACGCGAACTGAAATTTCAGATTCCGGTGAAAAAATCGGCGTCATCGATATCAAAGGGTATATCGGTGACTCTCGAGAGATTATCCGGGATATTCGACATTACCGCGAAAATACTTCCATCAAGGCTATCGTACTGCGCATAGATTCACCTGGCGGCGCTGTCGGGCCTTCTCAGGAAATCAATCGGGAGATTCAAAAAACAATACCTGTAAAAAAAGTGGTGGCGTCTCTTGGCAGTGTGGCGGCATCGGGCGGGTACTATATTGCCGCAGCCGCCAGCGATATCATGGCCGATCCCGGAACCATCACCGGGAGCATCGGCGTCATTATGGGTTTTACAGATATTCATGATCTGCTGCAAAAGATCGGAATCACGCCTGTTGTCATCAAAAGAGGAGAATACAAGGATGTTGGTTCACCGGTCCGTCCGATGACAGCTCCTGAAAAGAATCTTTTGCAAAATTTTTCCGATCAGGTACATCGTCAGTTTATCGATGCTGTCGCTAAAGGCAGACATCTTGATTACAATAAAGTGGCGGCCATTGCAGATGGCCGAATATTAACCGGTGAAAATGCCATGCAACTGGGTCTGGTGGATCGGCTGGGAAATCTGGAAGACGCTATTGAATGGGCCGGCCAACTGGGAGGCATTCACGGTAAAATCAAAGCAGTATATGCGCGGGATAAAAAATTCTCTTTCCTGAAAAAACTTCTTGAATCTTCACTTCATGACATTGTAGGCCAATTATCTGCTCACCGGCTCTTTGCCGGATATGTTTTAGGGGGAATCCCTCTCGGAGGAAACTGATTTTTTTTCAAAATTGACGGCTTCGTAAAAAGTCCGGATGCTGCGTTGCGCTGCATCCTTCGTTGTTGCAGCGTACCCAAAAGTACGCTCCACCCCTCAGGACTTGCGCGCCTTGCCTGCGAACTTTTTACAAAGCCTTCCCCCAAAACCGATTTTCTCATATTGAGCCATGATCATTACGATCACACCGGCGGAATTGCCCAAGCCCTTCAGCAAACGCGAAAAGTTGACATCTACTGCCATTCTGGGATTGTGCAGCCTCTCACTATGCCATACAAATAGCACAAAAATCCATAACGATGTCATTCAGCCGGGGTTTTCGGGAAGCGAATCACATCCAAAGATTACATCGTTTCCCGAAAACCGCTGCAGTCATTATTTTGGGGGAAACAATATTTCCGGTTTTGTCTTGCTGCCTGTCGCACCCGGAAAATCCATGATTCTCAATGCCTTGCGATTATGCGTGATCATGTCCCGCCCTTCCTCAACAAAGTGGCTAAACTGCTTCTTGCATTCATAAAATCCATGCCACCAGGCGTAGTCCGGCGCCATCATGGCAGTCCCCATGCGAGCTCTGCGGCCCTCATAGTGCCAGAGTTCATAAAATTCAAACTCCATGTTCTCGTCAAAATACCGGGTTTTATCCAGCAAACCTTTGTCATACAGTTCATCGAGCAATTTTTTCGCCGGTGTATAATACACATCGGCATACTCTTGAACCACCTGATCCAGTTTGATGTAATGATCATCAACCCAGGTTTTGCCATGGCACTGCATACAAACCGTTTTCATTTTCTCCCGTTCCACCTTCCAGTTGGTTTTAGCGGGAAATGGCTTAAAATCCTGAGGCCGTACCGTCAGAGGCGCCTGAAGTTCCCAGGACAGCCGTTCCGTGACATCATGACTGGTCAGCACCGTCCCGGCACCCGACATGTGGCAAGATGCACAGGTCGGCCCCCTGAAGTCAACTCCCGGCGTCCAGGTCCCAGGAGCGGCGTTCCAGTTATAATTTTTCCCGTAGGCAGCATAAATTCCCCCGTGTTTGGATTCGGCAAAAATCTCCATCTGCGGATGATCCGGTCCTAAATGACACTGCCCGCAAGCTTCGGGTTTTCTGGCTTCCATTACGGAAAACCGGTGGCGGGTATGGCAACTGGTGCAACTTCCCTTACTGCCGTCCAGATTAACGCGACCGACACCGACATTTGGCCAGGTAGCAACATCAAGTTCTCCGGCTTTCATCTTGACGATGGTGCCGTGACATTGATAACAACCCGACAATCGTTCGATGTGGCTGTTCATACCCTCATTCAACCAGGGATCAATTTTCCAGATGATTTCAAGGGTATTGGCATGTTTACTGACACTGTACTGTTTGGCTTCATCCGGATGGCAGCGTGAGCAGTTCTTAGGTGTCACCAAGGCTGAGATCGGGACCTTGTATTCGCGGGTTCCATATTTCTGATCGGAGCGTTCATACTGTTTGTAATGAGACTGACTGACACCTGGATCGGACGCCTCCGCCCGATGGCAGTCGTAGCAGGTAATATTGGCATCGGCATGACGGCTGTGCGCCCAGTCCGCAAAAAGACCGGGTTGTTCCCGCTTGTGACACTCGATACAGGCAACGGCTTCCTTGGGCATGCTCCTTTCGATTCGAAACTCTTTGCCTGTGGGAAAATTGACAGCGTTCTGGGCGTCGGCTTCCCGGTCAAACACCGACGCATCTCCCCACAACGCCAACACCAGAACAGTCAAAAACATCGTTCGTTTCATTTCTCGCCCCTTTCGTTGATTTTTTCACAGCTTTCAAGACAAATATTTTGGATGCATTATCGATCAAGAATGACTTTCAAGAGAGCATTTTCTCCCTTTTTCAGCCTTCCCCAATCCATGATCTTAAAAGCGATATATGCCTTCACAGCGATAAGGCCCTCGTGATCGGGGATACTGATATTGTTGGACAGAGTTATGAACCAGATTCCGGTGGCAATCGACACATTTTTTCTCATATCCGGATCTTGCATACACTACAGACCGGTGAGCCAGCATGGCTCCCCGTTTGTCGGGCATATAGAGGATGTTGCGGTGACATTTCTGGCACTGCTCGTTTTTAAATGATGCATACGCCGCCGCACGGCTTTCAGAACGGTTGTACTCACCCTGAACAAAATGTGCGACAACATCCTTGACGCCATGAAGTGTCTTGGTAAAGAAAAAATTAGCCATGTCCTGGGGAGCCGGAAGATGACAGTCCATACAATCGGCGACAAATCCCCGCCTGTTGTTGACGTGAGATGAGGTTCTCCAGGTACTGACCGCTGGTTGGATTTCGTGACAGGAAGCGCAAAACTGCGGGGTTGATGTGCGAACCATTGTATAATATGTGATGCTGAACAGCGGAAACGCGACGATGATTCCGACACTGACAAGTAACGCTCTCTTCTGGTATGTTTTCATGATTGTCCTCACAGACGGCAGGCAGATTTTCATACATTTTCTGACGAGGTCAAGGCATGTTACACGGTCATCGCCGTTTTGGATGACGGTTCATCAAAAGCAAATTCGGCTGGATATGTCAACAATAAATCCAAGAGATTAACATTATCGCACCCAGCTCAGAGTATAATTATTCTTGATGCCCTTATAGAAATCGAACAATTAGCTCGAAATGAGCAGAGATGACGCCGGTCGCACATTGTCCGGCTTTGAACGGGCTGATAAAAAAGCGCCTCCATATGTTTATAAAGGCACTTTTCCCTTTGGATGAGCGGTTTCTTTTACCGGCTTATGCGGGATTCAAAATCCTTTAAAACAGCGTTATATTTTTCATGAATCAACTTACTGTCAAACTCCCAGAATTCGGCAAGCATTGCCTGATCTTCTTCTTCAGAAAAGTAGTTGCGGGAAGCCGGGAAAAATGATGCGTCTTCCTTCTGAATATGCTTTGGATAGAAATCCACCATCGTCTTCAGACAGGTGATTATTTGGCCGATCGCCTGTGGCTCCCCTTGCCTGTAGCGAGCATTGGCTTCGACCAGCACCTTCGTGGTATTTCGGGAAAAAATGTGATCTGCGATCAGTTCATCCATCATTTGCCGATCTTCATCGGATAAACGTTTTTCCCGAAGAGCCCGAAACATGATTTCCTCTTCCTTCCCATGGTGGGTGCGATCCGCATACACCCGAAGAAAGTCCACCGCTATATCCACAAAATATGGGTCCAGGGACTGCGTTTTCTCAACGCTTTCCACTTTTTTTTGAATAACATTGAGCATTTTCTCAATCAGGCGGTGTTCCATCATCAGTGGCGCCCTTGCTTGCATATGTTTACTCCTTTCAAAGTGCATCTAAACCATCTTTTCAGGCTGA
>DAIEFO010000173.1 GCA_027325475.1 Desulfobacteraceae bacterium
TCGCACACCACCAATGGAATGGGCGTTGTTTCCAGAATGGTGCGTATCCACACTTCCTTTTCCCGGATCGCCCTTTCGGCTAGCATGCGCTCCGTCACATTACGACCGATCCCGCTGATGAAGACATCACCGTCGTCCGAACGGGTGATGGTACTGACATAGTCGATATAGATTTTTCGTTTGTTTTTAGTATAGCAGACAAAAACGCCCTGATGCCGCCCTGCCGCCCGCAACTGCGCCAGATATTCGACTTCAAAAAGATGCCGCAGTACCGGTTTCATGAAATCCGACACCACATGGCCGACAAGTTCTTCCGGCGCATATTCAAAGAGGTCGGCCATCGCCCGGTTCACGCTCAGAAGTCTGCCGCTCATATCCTGCGTGTATATGAAATCGGACACGGAATCATAAATATCGCGCAGCCGTTTCTCCGATCGCTGCACCTGCTCCCGGCTTTGCCTCAACTCGGTTTCACGGGCACTGACGGCTTCCGCCATGAATTTAAAATCATCGGCCAGCCGCTCGATTTCCGGATAACCGCCAGGAAGACTCTCGATATGATAATCACCACAGGATATTTTCCGGGTCATATCTGTCAGACGCAGAAGCGGAGCCACCGCCCTTCTCAGGAAATATCCAAAAACGACCAGCACCGTAACTGCAATCGCGGCAATCACCGTCCAGAGCAGCCATTTTCCCTGATGAATCACCGCAAAGGCTCTGTTCTCAGGCTGAACGATAATCAGCACCCACCCGGTCTGCGGTACAATGGCCACACTGCCGACCTGATTTTCCCCTTTATACCGGTATCGGAAAGAACCTTCCTCACCGGCCAGCCCATGCCGCACCATGCGAACGTCTTTCATGTTCACACGCTGGCTCACGGCAACCGGATCAGGGCCGGCGATAACCGTTCCATCCCGATCCACCATCACTGCATAAGCGCCATTGGCATTAATGATTTCCTGAGTGATATCCTGCAATATCCCCAGATTCATGTCACCGACAACGATGCCGGATTGGAATGGAACCGCCAGACTGATAGCCAGACACCCTGACCGCGGAGACAGATATACATCAGACCATACCGGTACGCCGCCAGACATGGCTTTGCGGACAAACGGATACCCCGACATGTCGAGCCCTGTCTGCTCCTGCCGGAACGGCACCAGCGTTCTAACGATCCCTTTTGTATCCAGCAGTTTCAGGTTCTCAAAGAGGCTGTATTTCAGGAGCATCGCCTCCAGGCGGCTGTCAGGCTCAGAAGGCGCTTGCAAAGGCAGCGCTCCTGCCTGCTCCGCCGTGTATTCCAGAAGGGAGCGGTAGTCGCTCAGAAAGCGGTTCACTTCCCCGGACATGGCTTTAGCCATCAGAAAATTTCTGCCTGTAATTTCTTTTTCGAGGGTAACCGAAAAAAAATGCAGGAACGCTGTTCCGGCCAGCATCAGCGGCAGACATGCAGCCATCATAAAATAGGCGGTCAGGGTGCTTTTCAGCGTCGAACGAGCCGGCATAGGTCACTCCAGAGTTTTGAATCTGCCATCGGCAACAGTGATCAGAAAAAACCGGCGTATGGGATCTCCGAAAGCATCGATCTCAAAATCTCCCTCAACGCCATGAAAACTTTTCTGCTTGAGGATCGTCGCTTTCAACATTTGGGGATCCAGGTTCTGCGACAAGGCGGCAAAAAGCACCTGAGCGGCGTCGTATGCAGCAACAGCCGCAAAGTCGGGATTCGCGCCGAATCTGGCCTCAAAACGCTTTTTAAATTGCGTGAAAGTATCTTTACGGGAATTCTGATCATAAAACTGAGCGAACATGACGCCATCCGCCGCACGTCCGGCGCTTTGAATAAAATCCTGCGTCATGGCCCATCCGCTGCAAAAAATGTGAAGGTCCGCGTTTCGCGGTGCAGTTGCTGACAGATCATACCGGCATCCAGGGCTCCGGCGGCAATCAGAACACCTTCACAACCGGATGTCGCCACCTCATGCGCCAGGCTGTCAAAATGCGTGCCAACCCCATGCGTGAAGGGAATGGTCGCGGTTACATGACCACCCATGCTTTCAAAACACGACTTGAAAGCATCGGCATAGTCTTCAGTATAGGTGCGATTTGCCATATCGCAAATGATCGCCATCCGGCTCACCCCCAGCCCCTTACGGGCATAATCGGCCAGTTTTTTGGGCTCTTCGGACAGAGCCGGCGTCACGCGGATAAAGTCATCGTCTTTGCCGCTCAGGAAGGTAGTGCTTACCGTAGGGCTGATCATTAAAACCCCTTTCTGGTTCATCAGCGGTACGGCAGCCATGGCCATATCGCTGGTCATATGCCCGATGATGGCGACAACGCCTTTCTGAATCAGATCGTTATCCACCTGAACGGCTATTTCGGGATTCTGCTGGTCGTCCCGGACAATCAGTTCCACAGGACGGCCGTGAATGCCGCCCGCCGCATTGATTTCCTCCACCGCCAATGTCGCGCCATTTCTGCCGGAAGTTCCCAGATCGGAATATCGCCCGGTCAGACTGCCGGCAAATCCTATTTTCAATGGCGATTTTTCTTTGCCGCATCCTGCCACCAGCACTATCAGGACAGCCAGCATCCAGCAAAGCGCCGCCTGACGCAGCCCCTCATTCGATATAACTCTAACGTCCAATCCGGCATACCGTTTCATAGTCATCTGTCACCTCCCATCACACAAACAGGTACGGCGCATGTATTCTCCGGCCATGCCGCGCGACGCAGCATGCGGACTTTTTAAGAAGCCGTCAACGGTTCATCCACAGAGAACAGGATAATGGCATTGGATTTCAATGGTTATGCAGATTGTGGTCTTCTGTCAAGAAATTTCAGCGGTTGAGAGCAGCCGTTCTTTTACGGAAAGAACGGCTGCGTTTCAGTTCCCCGAAGGATATTCGAATACACTGGATACACCTGTCATCGTTTATCTTCATGAATCAAGCACATCAAAATATAACTTTTATGAATTTGACATATTCCATATATTTTAATAAAGCCCTCAAATGGAAGGCATCCGATGGCTGTGATGTCTTTGGAACGACGCATCACTCAACGGCAACAAGGACAGGCAACATGAAACACAACTGGTTTTCTTCGACAGCGGGCGTGGCAACCGTAGGGGGCGTCATCGGCGTTCTGGCGGTTTTACTGCAACACTGGGGCAATCCACCCAATATGGGTATCTGCGTGGCCTGTTTCGAACGGGATATCGCCGGCGGGCTGGGCCTTCACCGCGCGGCATTGGTGCAGTATCTGCGTCCGGAAATCATGGGCTTTGTGCTGGGCGCATTTCTGGCCGCGTTTCTCTTTAAAGAATTCAGACCACGCGGCGGATCGTCGCCATTAGTCCGCTATGTTCTGGGCGTTGTCGCCATGATCGGCGCACTGGTGTTTTTAGGATGCCCCTGGCGTGTCATGCTGCGGCTGGCCGGCGGCGACGGAAACGCCATTTTCGGATTTCTGGGGCTGCTGGCCGGCGTATGGATCGGTACCCTCTTTTTTAAAAATGGATACACGCTGGGCAAAACCTCCGAACAGCACGCGGCATCCGGATGGATCCTGCCGCTGGTCATGATCGGTCTTCTGGCCCTCCGGCTGATCTTTCAACCCATAGAAGGCCAGGCCCAGTCCGGAATTCTGTGGTACAGCCTGAAAGGCCCCGGAGCCGCCCATGCGCCGCTGTACATATCACTGGTCATCAGCCTGGTTGTCGGATTTCTGGCGCAGCGCAGCCGCTTCTGCACGATGGGTGCGCTGCGGGATGTTATTCTCTTTCGCCAGATGCACTTGTTTTCCGGACTGATCGCGCTGCTTGCCGCCGCGCTGATCATGAATCTGCTGCTGGGTTCTTTCAAACCCGGATTCATCGGTCAACCCGTAGCCCATACCCAGGAATTATGGAATTTCGCGGGCATGGTCGTGGCCGGGCTGGCATTTGCTCTGGCGGGCGGCTGCCCCGGACGGCAGCTTTTCCTGTCCGGTGAAGGTGACAGTGATGCCGGACTGTTTGCTTTAGGTATGATCACTGGCGCCGCTATTTCCCATAATTTCGGACTTGCCAGTTCTCCGGACGGCATCGGCCCTCACGGTATGGCGGCTGTTTTCATCGGCTTACTGATATCCATGGCCATTGGGTTCGGCCATTTGAAACGCAGCTAAAGGAGGAATCTGTCATGCCACATGAAGTTGACGCAAGAGGGCTTTCCTGCCCGCAACCCGTGCTGATGACCCTTCAGGCCATACAGTCCGCGGGAAACGATGATATCTGCATCCGTGTTGACAACAGCACCAGCTTTGAAAATGTATCCCGCGCCGCAACCGGCAAAGGCTGGCTCATTGCAAACGTTGAACAGAACGACGGCGAATACCGTGTGATGATTCACAAGGGATTTGCATAAAAAGAGCAGAACAGAAATATCATGCGATTCTTCAAACATCGCGGCGCCAGCCGCTCATCCATATCCAGCCTCACGGGTATTTCCGCCAGAGGCATACTGGTTTTCGATCATACGGGCGATGTCATTGCTGCGGAATCCTGCCTGAAAAATGCGGAAATGGATATCCGGGTCATGGGGCCTCCGCCGGATGTGCGCACCGGATGTGATCTGGTCATCGAATTTCCACTGATTTCAGAACTTGAAATTCAGCGTCTCCTCGACGCATCCGGAATTCAGCCGGTACAGATCGTTCCGCTTCAGGATGTGCTTCTGGAGCCGGTATCCCTGTTTCAGATCCGGCATATGGGGGATTATCTGATGGTTCGGGCCGCCAACATGAAGCTGACGATTCATAAACCCGACAGACGCATCGTCAACATTTCCGGCGGCGGATGCCCGGATGTTCCCTGGCTGGCGGAGCAATTGGTCGGCCAGACGTTGGGCAGCGCGCCATGTCCTCGATCCCTGGGAAAAACTTTGTGCGGATACGCCCTGCATCTGGCCTATGAGGAAATGAAGCACCAATGTCCTGGCTGATTGTCGGCACCGTCCCCCGCCGTGATTTTCCGCTGGTACACCACCCGGCGGTTTTCCAGAACGGAGCACTGTCTGTGGATGGCCGCAACGTACCTGTCACCAGAGGAACACCAGCTCTGGCTGCCGCCGCCTGTCTGACCTGTCTGGAACTCAACATCACCCCTCCGGATGTTCTGCTGTGCGGCGATATCGGAGACGGCGACGAC
>DAIEFO010000174.1 GCA_027325475.1 Desulfobacteraceae bacterium
TATCAGGATTATCTGACAGATTTTTCCACATTTTTCCGCGTTAACTCCGTTTCCACAGCGCTGATCTACGAAATTCTGGTTGAAACCGGATGGATGTCTCATATCCAAAAAGTGGTTGTGGCGGCCAGCCAGGCGGTTATGGGTGAGGGGCGCTATCGCTGTATTTGCTGTGCTTCCGGAGATATTTTTCCCAGCATACGGCTGGATGCGGAACTCTCGAAGGGAAAGTGGGAGCATCGCTGTCCGGTATGTGACGAGGCGCTTCAGTGGATGCCTTCGGATGAATCTGTCGTGCATCCCTGCAATCCGTATGCAATTTCCAAAAATTCTCAGGAGCAAATTGCGGTTCATCTGGGAGCCAGATATGGGATTCCGTCTGTGGCCATGCGCTATTCCATCGTTCAGGGGCCTCGGCAGTCTTTTTATAACGCCTATTCCGGCGCCATGCGGATTTTTTCACTCAGCCTCATGATGGGCAAACCGCCTACGATTTTTGAGGATGGCCTTCAGGTCCGGGATTTTGTCAATATCCACGATGTGGTTGAGGCCAACCTGCTGGTGCTGGAAGACAGCCGGGCCGACTACCAGGTGTTTAATGTCGGGGGAGGGCAGGCCTGGACGGTTCTTGATTTTTATGGCGCCATGCAGCGCATTGTCAACCGTGAATTGATGCCGGTTATGGGCGGATACTACCGCTACGGAGATACCCGTCACATTTTTTCGGATACCCGCAAGCTTCAGTCGCTGGGGTGGCAGCCCCGGCGCCAGGTGGAAGACAGTATCCGGGATTATTGGGAATATCTTCAGCATCAGGACAGCCGGGACAATATTCTGGAGTATGCTGAAAAGCACATGAAGCAGCTTCAGGTCATCCGAAAATCCGGGGCAAACAGGGGACTGGTGCCAGAATTATGAAAGCGTTCTTACTGGCGGCCGGCATGGGAACCCGGCTGAAACCCTATACCGATACCGTTCCCAAATGCCTGATTCCGATCCTGGGAAAACCGCTTCTGGAAATATGGTTCGATCACCTGCGGCGTTCCGGGGTTCGGGACGTGCTGATTAACACACATCATCACGCCGAACAGGTGACATCTTTTGTTCAGCGTTATGGTTTGCGTCATGAGGATATGCGCGTTGTGATCCATCATGAGCCCACACTTCTGGGAAGCGCCGGAACGCTGTGGTGTTGCAGGGATTTTGTTGACAGTCAGGAAGATTTTATGATTATCTACGCAGATAATCTGACAAATGTGAATTTAGAACGGTTTGGAAAATTTCACGGTATATGCCGGAAAAACGGCGGGGTGTTGACGATGGGCCTGTTTCATGCGCCGCATCCCCGCGCCTGCGGGATTGCTGAGGTGGATTCAGATGGCAGAATCCTTGGTTTTGAAGAAAAACCGGAAACACCCCGCAGCGATCTGGCCAATGCGGGTATCTACATGACATCGCCTGAAATTTTTCGCTATTTCCCGGAAACGCCGACGGCGACACCGGAATCCGTGCTGGATTTTGGCCGCCATGTGCTTCCGCGGCTGTCCGGCAGGATGTACGGATATCTGATACCTGACTATCTGCGGGATATCGGTACGTTGGAATCCTACCATCTGGCGCTTTCCGAATGGCCTGCGATAACTGCAACACCCGGAAAAAGGATTGAATCACCATGAAACTCGATGACTTTGCAGCGAACTATCTGTCAGGATTGAAAACCCTGCTCGATGGATTCGATATCGAAAATTTCCAAAGGATAGTGGAGAAAATCCTGGACGCCTATGAAGCGAACAGGCGTATTTTTGTGATGGGAAATGGCGGCAGCGGTGCCACCGCGTCCCATTTCGCCTGTGATATCAACAAGGGCTGCTGTATGGACCTGGATAAAAAATTCAAGGTGATATGTCTCAATGACAATCTGCCCACGCTTTTGGCGCTGGCCAACGATGTGTCGTATGACGCCGTATTTGTGGAGCAGCTCAAAAATTTTTTCGTACCCGGAGATATAGTCATTGGAATATCCGGAAGCGGCAATTCTCCCAACGTGCTTCGGGCCGTCGAATACGCCTGCAGCCATCAGGGCGTTACCATCGGACTGACGGGTTTTTCCGGCGGAAAGCTGGCGCCGATGGTGGACGTTTCCTGGACAGCGCCGGTAATGGATATGCAGAAAGTTGAAGACATGCACATGATTGTGGTTCACATGATCATGCAGGCGGTTCACCGCCGGCTGCATCCCGCGCTGAAGACAGGTTCATCACTGCTTGACTTGCCATGTGGTGATGCTTTATAAACCGGTAAGATACTCTTTTGACGGATTACGCATTCAAGGAGAACGTATGAACAAGCTGGAATTAATATCCGCTCTTAAAAACAATACTGATATTTCAAAAGCGGAAGCCGCTGCTGTCGTTGAAATGTTTTTTGAAAATATGGCCGATGCGCTTACGAAGGGTGACCGCGTGGAAATTCGAGGGTTATGCAGTTTTTATGTGAAGGAATATAAAAGCTATATTGGAAGAAACCCCAAAACGGGTGAAAAAGTGGTGATTCGGCCTAAAAAACTCCCTTTCTTCAAATCCGGAAAAGAGCTTAAGGAACGGGTGAATTACTAGATTGCTGCCGGCGTTTGAAGCAATACTGGGTCAGGATGCAGCTATCCGGAACTTGCGCAGTATCCTGAAAAATAAGCGCATTCCCCATGCGCTGCTCTTTACGGGGTTGGACGGCGTCGGTAAACGGACCACGGCTGTCATGATGGCTATGGCCTGTAATTGTCTTTCCTGTGTTCAGGAAGAAGCGCAAGGGGAAGGGGGGAGTGCGGACGAAACCCCGGCGTCTGTGGGGTGTCCATGTGGAACGTGCCGTTTCTGCGTTAAAATAGCGGAAGGTGTGCACCCGGATGTCACGATCGTAGAACCTGAAAATGGAACCATCAAAATATCGCAGATTCGCAGTCTCTGCGATGTTCTGATGCTGAGGCCGTTTGAATGCCGGATGCGTGTGGCCATTATCAGTGACGCTCATCTGATGAATCCATCGGCAGGCAATGCATTACTGAAAACACTTGAAGAGCCTCCGGCGCACACGCTGCTGATTCTGACAGCGCATCAGACAACCGATCTTCTGCCGACAATTGTTTCCAGATGTCAGCACATACGCTTCAATCCCGTTTCCCGCGCGATTCTGTCTGATATTCTGATGCGCCAGCGAGGTCTTGGAGCCGAAGAAGCATCGATCATTTCAAGGCTGGCCGGCGGCAGCGTTTCAAAGGCAATCGGTCTGAAAGCATCCTGGATGCATCAAAGATGCTGGCTGATGGATGAGTTGAGCCGGCTGCATGACAGTTCTTTACACATCGTGCTGGCGCTGTCTGAAAAGCTGTCCAAAAACCGGGATGCGCTTCCGGATGTTTTTGAAATCATGTTGTCGTGGTTCAGGGATATTCTGGTTTTTTCTCATGATCCGGACAGAGTGATCAATCAGGATGCGTTGGACGGCATCCGGGAGGCTTCCGGGCGCTATGACAGCGATCAGGTATATCGCAGCATCCGGGCTGTCCAGATGATACAGAATCATATTCAGGCAAAAGCCAATGTTCAGTTATCCCTGGATCACCTGCTGCTGAGTCTGAAAGCATTTCAACAGTGAACCAGTTATAACCGATTCGGGTCATTTCACATTATGGCAAAAAAAGTGGGCATCCGGTTCAAACCTGCCGGAAAAGTATATGATTTCGACCCTGGCGCATTTGTGTTGCGGCATGGCGATTCCGTTATCGTCGAGACCAAACAGGGGCTGGGGTTGGGGGTTGTGGCGGTTGCGCCGGCTGTCTGTGACGATATCGCGGGTGGCCAGATTCTGAAAAAAGTATTCCGGATGGCCACTGAAGAAGATTTTGTTCAAGTCCAGAATAACAGTCTGTCCGAGCAGAAAGCCTTTGCTTTTTGTCAGGGCTGTATCAAAAAACTGAATTTGAACATGAACCTGTTTGCTGTGGAAACAACATTTGACGCCAGTAAAATGACGTTTTTTTTCACTTCCGAGACGCGGGTCGATTTTCGTCAGCTCGTCAAGATGCTGGTCAGGGAGTTTGGTGTCAGGATTGAGATGCGGCAGGTCGGCATCCGGAACCAGGCCAAGCTTTGCGGCGGCGTCGGCAGGTGCGGCCGTGAAATCTGCTGCTCGACATTTCTGGATAAATTCGGGCCTGTCTCCATACGCATGGCCAAAGAACAGTGCCTTTCATTAAACCCCACTAAAATTTCCGGCCAGTGCGGACGACTGATGTGCTGTCTGACCTTTGAATACGAAACCTATCGCTCTTTGCGCGCAGAGTTGCCCAAAATCGGTAAAACTGTGATGACCTCCAAGGGAGAAGCCAGGGTCATCCGGCATAACCCCATTCTATCTCGTATCTCCGTTCGGCTGGACGATGGAAACGAGATCGAAATCAGCCCTGACGAAATCGTCACGGAAAGTCCAAAGGAATCTTCTGATGCCTGATCCATTCTATATCACGACACCTATTTATTATGTCAATGCCAGACCCCATCTGGGGCATGCCTATACCACCATTGTTGCCGATGTCGCTGCCAGATTCAACAGGATGGAGGAACGCGAGGTTTTTTTTCTGACCGGCACCGATGAACACGGCGATAAGATCATCCGCGCTGCCCAGAAAGAAAATGTGACCCCACGGGCCTATGTGGACCGGATCAGCGGGCTGTTTCACGATTTGTGGCCCCAGCTTAACATCGATTATTCCGCATTTATTCGTACCACAGATCCCAAACATATCGCGGTCGTCCAGCAGGTGCTTCAAAAAATATATGATGCCGGGGATATTTACTTCAGTGAATACGAAGGGCTGTATTGTTTCGGATGTGAGCGGTTTTATACCGAGCGGGAGCTGGTGGACGGAAAATGTCCGGATCATGAAACCCCGCCTGAAATCATCAAGGAAACCAATTATTTCTTTCGAATGAGCCGGTATCAAAGCTGGTTAATCGAGCATATCGAGTCTCATCCGGATTTTATCCGTCCGGAAAGATACCGCAACGAGGTATTGTCTTTTCTGAGCGAGCCTCTGGAAGATTTATGTATATCGAGGCCCAAGAGCAGACTCCAGTGGGGGATATCACTGCCGTTTGACGATAACTATGTGACATATGTCTGGTTCGATGCTTTGC
>DAIEFO010000175.1 GCA_027325475.1 Desulfobacteraceae bacterium
TCCCGTACGGTCATATGAGGGAACAGGTTGAACTGTTGAAAAACCATGCCGACTTCTTTCCGGATTTCAAGCTGATGTTTCCGGTTGCGATCCAGCGGAATACCGTCAATGACGATGCTGCCGCTGTCAACTTCTTCAAGACCGTTCAGACACCGGAGCAAAGTCGATTTTCCGGAACCCGAAGGGCCGATAATCACCACCACCTCACGCTGATGGATACGGGCTGAAAAATCAGTCAAACCGCGGATGCCATTCGGAAAGGTTTTAGAAATATGGTCAACGATAATGACAGGGTTGTCTGTTTCCTGGTGCTGTATATTCAAGATTTCTTTCTGAAACTGTGAGTGAATATGGAAATATCAGATTTTGAAGATTGTCCGTTTGTTGGTGATGATAATATCCACATGCCGATCATGGGATTCCATCGGAACTTGCGGAACAATCTGCTCTTCCAGGGCGATGGAGACTTTTCGGGTGGTGACGGGAAGCCTGGGGATGAAGCGGTCATAATATCCTTCGCCGGAGCCTATCCGTCCACCTTTTTCATCAAAAACGGTTCCGGGAATGATGACAATATCCAGACATTCGATGGGAACCGGTTTACACCGGTCCGGATCCGGTTCAAGTATTCCCCGCGGGCCGGGCTTTAAATCTTTCTCAAAATTACTTATCTTAAACAGCCGGATGCGAAATTTCTGGGGATCGAAGGCCGGAAGCACAATAATTTTTTTGACATCGCAACACCGTTTGATAATATCCATGGAGTCCACTTCGCCGGGGCAACTGATATACAGCATGGCGATATTGGCCTCGTTAAAGTTGGCGAAATCAAACAGGCGCTGTTCTACTTTTTGGGCTTTGGCGGTATATTCCTCTGGAGGGAGCGATTCGATCGCGGTCATGACCTCCTTGCGAATTCTACTTTTGGTTTGCTTCAGATCATCCATTGGGGGGTCTCCTGTGAAGAAGCATCTGCAATATCATTGACTAAATGGATTTCAGTTGTTACACAGAACTTGAAATAGTCTCACGCCAGGTTCAGGCAAATCCTTAATTTGTTATAATAGGTACTGTCATGTTGGAAATCAAGTTTGTAAGACAAAATTTGTCTGTGGTTAAAAAAGCACTGTCCGATCGGGGTAAAACCATAGATATCGAAGTATTGACACGGTGCGACACTCAAAGAAAGTTGGTGCTTTCAGAGCTGGAATCGCTTCGAAATCAAAGAAATACTGTTTCAGAACATATCGCGGTCATGAAAAAAAATGGGGAAAATGCGGATAGCCAGGTCATCGAAATGCGGGAAGTCTCCACACGCATCAAAGTCCTGGAAAAAGATATTGCACAACTCGATGAAAATCTTCAGAAGATTCTTCTGGACATTCCCAATATTCCACACCCGTCTGTTCCGGTCGGCAAAGACAGCGCCGACAATCCGGTATATAAAACCAGTGGTGTTCCCAGGTCTTTTGATTTCGATCCCCTGCCTCACTGGACATTGGGTGAGCAGCTTCGGATTCTCGATTTCGAACGGGCTACCCGCATTACCGGCGCCCGGTTCCCTCTTTACTTTGCCGCCGGTGCAAGGCTGGAAAGAGCTGTCATGAACTTCATGCTCGATCTGCACACCACCCGCCACGGATATACCGAGGTGATTCCGCCCTATATGGTCAACCGCAGCAGCATGACCCATACCGGGCAATTGCCCAAATTCGAAGAAGATCTCTTCAAGCTGGAAGGCTGGGACTATTTTCTGATCCCGACCGCCGAGGTTCCTGTAACCAATATCCATGCCGACGAAATTCTGGAAGAGGCCCAGCTTCCCATTCGATACACAGCGATGACGCCCTGCTTCCGTTCCGAAGCCGGATCGTACGGAAAGGACACGCGGGGGCTCATCCGTCAGCACCAGTTTCACAAGGTGGAACTGGTCAAGTTCACGACGCCTGAAACGTCCTATGACGAACTGGAGGTCCTGCTCCAAAGCGCGGAAACTGTGCTGGCGCAACTCGGTCTGCCGTACCGGGTGGTGACCCTGTGTACGGGCGATATGGGGTTTTCCGCTGCCAAAACCTATGATATTGAAGTCTGGATGCCGGCTCAGAGTACCTACCGCGAAATTTCGTCATGCAGCAACTTTGAAGATTTCCAGGCCCGCCGCGGCAACATCCGGTTCAAACGAAAAGGGCGCAAAGGCACCGAACTGGTTCATACGCTTAACGGTTCCGGCCTGGCGGTGGGGCGTACCGTGGCCGCTATTCTGGAAAACTGCCAGCAGAAAGACGGCTCCGTTGCCATACCTGAAGCTCTGATTCCATACATGGGAGGGATAACATCCATAACGCCATGAAAATAGAAGATTTCCCCAAAGATATTCAGCCCTTCATTATGCCGGAACCGCGCAGTGACATGGTGTACCGGTGTCTGGGATGCGGCAAGGAACACGGCATCGCCAAGCTGCTCTATACGTGTCCGGATTGCGGCCAGGTGCTCCTGCTGTACGACCTGCAGTTTGAACGGTTGAAACAGATTCCCGGAGCCACCTGGCGTAAAATTTTCGATTACCGTAAACTCCTCACCCTTCCGGCGCTTAAAGGCATTTACCGGTATCATGAATTTATCGGGCCGGTGGTGCCCCTTGACGCCATCGTATATCTGGGTGAAGGGCATACGCCGGTGGTCGAGGCCAACGCCCGGATGCAGGAGCTGGCCGGCGGCAGATTTTATTTCAAAAACGACGGGCAGAATCCGAGCGCCTCTTTTAAAGATCGTGGCATGGCCAGTGCACTCAGCTATATCCATTTTCTGATCCGTCAGGGGCTGGTGAAGGATGTCCTGGCTGTCTGCGCTTCGACCGGAGACACATCGGCGTCTGCGGCTCTCTATGCGTCCTATCTTCAGCCGCACATCAAGTCCGCAGTGCTGCTGCCCCACAAAAAAGTGACGCCGCAGCAGCTTGCTCAGCCGCTGGGAAGCGGCGCGAAGGTTTTTGAAATTCCCGGCGTCTTCGATGACTGCATGAAAGTTGTGGAAGCGCTGTCCGAAAAATACGCGGTGGCGCTCTTAAATTCCAAAAATGCGTGGCGCATTCTGGGGCAAGAATCTTACTCCTATGAAATCGCTCAGGATTTTGAATATGATATGGCCGGCAAAGTTGTGGTTGTCCCCATCGGAAATGCCGGAAACATCACGGCGGTCATGAGCGGTTTTCTGAAATTCTATGAAACCGGCGTCATCGAAACACTGCCCAAAATCATCGGCGTTCAGTCTATCCATGCCAATCCGGTGTATCGGTATTATCAGGAGCCGGATCCATCCAGACGCCACTTTGTTCCGGTCACCGTCAGGCCCAGTGTGGCGCAGGCAGCCATGATCGGCAACCCTGTGTCCATGCCGCGGGTAATGTATCTGACGGATCTGTACAATCAGACGGCAGGCCGTCCGCAGGTCTTTTTTGTGGAAGTGACGGAGCAATCCATCATGGACTGGCAGCTTCTGGCAAACCGTAACGGGCATGTGGCCTGTACGCATGGCGGAGAGTCGCTGGCAGGGCTTCTTGCCGCCAGAAAACGAGGATATGTGGGTTCAGATGAAACCGCGATTCTCGATTCCACGGCCCATGCCATCAAGTTCTCCGGTTTTCAGGAAATGTATTTTGAAAAGAAATTTCCGGATGAATTTGAAGTGACGCCGAACGCATCGCTGGTCAACCTTCCGGAATTGATACATCCGGCGCATCCGATAAAAGTCCCTGCACCTGGAAATCCCTTGACAGGCAGTGACTTTGAACGTTTTGTCCAGGCGGTATCCCTGGAGATTGCTGACAAACTGGGTCTGAAAGAGGTCTGACGCCTATGAATCTGATGCGGATATGCAGAACGTTCGGTTGTCTGTTGACAGGCAGCGCTGTTTTCCTGGCATCTGTCGTATCCGCCGGCGTTTTGTACCAGAAAGACTATGTGATCAAGCAGGATCACGGGCAGCGTATCTGGTGCGAACCTTACCGGGTGAAGAAAAACGATTCCCTTCTGAAACTCTTTCAGGAAAAAGGGGAGATCATTGACGAGAACCGCGATGAGTTTTTGAGCATTTTTAAAGATCTCAATCCGTGGGTAAAAGATATCGAATCCATTCCGGCAGGGCGTCTGATATATATTCCTCTCAAAAAACTGGGGCCGGAACGCGGATTTTCCAGTCAAATTCTGACCCTGCCGATGGTAACGGTGTCCGGTAAGGATGTCGCCGCAAAAACCGATACCGGCATGAAAGACAAGATTTCCTACGAGTTCGTTGACTACAAGATCAAACCGGGGGATACGCTGTCGGCAATTATTTTGCAGCAATACGGGGTTTCGGAAGGTGATAAATTTAAGGCCATACTGAGACGGCTTCTGAAAGAGAATCCCGGTCTGAACAATCCTGCACGTATCCGTTCCGGGCGGGTTATCCGGATGCCGATCTATGAACCTGCCGAGCCTTCTTTGAATATCAGCACCGGGATGCTGGAAAAAGTATCCGGACAGTTTCACGCTCGGCTGGTGCGGGACGGCGTTGCCTATTTCCCCATGCCCGGAAAGGACGATTTCAAACTGGATATGGCCCGCTTTCCGGTGATGGAGCTGCCGGATGGCCGGCGAATATTGCTCAACCCTGGAAATGGACTGACGGAAGCCGGCAAAGAGGTTATTCGTCGTTTCTGGTCCGGCGTTGTTATCGCGGATGTGGCCTATGATGTTGCTTCGGACGATCTTGTCAAACAGATAGTGACGCTGGCTCCGGAACTGGAAAAACTCATTGAAAAATCAAGACCATCCGATATTTCCACGCCGGCTTCCAGCCCATTGTCTTCGGACCAGGGGATGCTGATTCCGGTTCATGACATGAGTCAGCTCGTGGATGTGTTGATGCGGACGCTGGCGGTGCCATATTCACGGAATGTAGAAGTCAATTTCCCGTATGCAGGGATGCAGATTATATCCCAGTCCAATCTGATCGAGTCCGGACATGGAAAGCCGATACTGGTGGATTTCGGGTCATTTTACGGAGATGCCGTTCAATCGCTGGAAAAAAACGGTTTCAGGGTATTTCAGATACAGAATACAGGCAGTATCGGTTCAGGAATTTCCGGCCTTTTGAATGCGCTGGAAATCCCTTTTTCCGC
>DAIEFO010000176.1 GCA_027325475.1 Desulfobacteraceae bacterium
CAATTCCTCTATTTTCCGTTTCCTCGTCAAACGCTGTTTTTCCATATGTCGCACTGTCAAAATATGGACAGGCGCATGCAGCCATGTCAATTTATCCGTCCTGCCATTAAGTAAAATCACTGAAAAAGCTGAAGTAATCATTCGAGATAATGCCATAGATTTCATATGGTATGGATATTGCTTTTATCCTGCTTGAACTGTCATTCGCAGAACTATTTTAAATGCAATCACTTCAAGAGAGATAAGGACAGGCATATGGCATTACAGATCAGGCAGCGATCCGCTGGCAGGTATGCTCAGCAGGTGAATTCCGGCGCCGGTAAAGAAATCTATCAGAAGGCGCTGGCTTTTTACAACGACAGCCGTTTCGATGATGCAAATCCTTTGATTCACAGATACCTGAATCAGCATCCATCGGATGTGGACGCCGTGAATCTGGCGGGTCTGATCGATCATCAGACCGGGAAGCTGGAGACGGCGACCGAATGGTTGCAATCTGCAATCCGGATGAGTCCTCAGAATCCTTGCTTTCATAACAATCTTGGCGTGGTATTCAAAGACAGCGGTGATATCGAGACTGCGATTTCCAGCTTTAAAACCGCACTTGACCTGAACCCGGATTATGTGGAGGCGGCCTATAACCTGGGTGTGGTCTGCCAGCTTCAGGGGGAGTTAACCCAGGCGACGCGCTGGTATGAATATGTGCTGTCCCGTGATCCGAATCACTACCGGGCGTTTACCAACCAGCTTGCCATTTATAAGGATCAGGGCGAAATACAGAAAGCGGTGGATGGGTTCATCAAAGCCATTCAGATGGATCATGAAAACAGGTTTGTCCACTCCAATCTGCTGCTGTGTCTCGGATATTTGACCGATATCCAGCCGCAGGAGGTTTTTAATTATCATCAGGCGTGGGCTAAACGCTATGCTCTCGCATCCATTCGCGCGGACAAGGATTATCCCAATGCCAGAACATTGAACCGTCGTATCCGGGTTGGATATCTGTCGCCGGATTTTCGCTCGCATTCCGTGGCGTTTTTTACTCAGCCATTGTTATACCGGCATCATCGGGAGCAGTTCGAGGTGTATTGTTATTCTGATGTCCAGAAACCCGATGAGGTTACCCGCCTGATGATGACAACGGCGGATCACTGGCGGAATATCCTTCGAAAGACGGACGATGAAGTGTTCAAATGGATTCAGGATGACCGGATCGACATTCTGGTGGATCTAACAGGCCATACTGCCAATAACCGCATGAAGCTCTTTTCCCGAAAACCGGCTCCGGTTCAGGTTTCCTATCTGGGATATCCCAACACCACGGGATTGACGACCATGGACTACCGCATTACGGATGATCAGGCGGATCCGGAAGGCGTGGCCGATTCTTATTATACCGAACGGCTTGTCCGCCTTCCGGGCGGGTTTCTCTGCTATCAGGCTCCGACGCCGACACCGGATGTCTCGGAGGCGCCGGTGCTGTCAAACGGGCACGTCACGTTCGGGTCTTTTAACAACAGGGCAAAAATCAATCCGTCCGTTATCGCCGCCTGGTCTGCGTTGCTGCTTCAGGTTCCAAACTCCCGGCTGATTTTGAAATCGAGCATTGTTTCGGACGAAGAGGCCAGGGCGCATCTGCTGTCGCAGTTCGTGCAGCACGGGGTGGAAGCATCCCGGGTCGAGGTGACGCCGTATCTGCCGTTTCAGGAGCATATGAAGCTGTATCAACGGGTGGATATTGCGCTGGATACCTTTCCCTACAATGGCACTACCACGACCTGTGAGGCGCTGTGGATGGGGATTCCGGTTATAACGCTGTCCGGTGAAACCCATGCTTCCCGAGTGGGCGCCAGCATTTTGCATCATGTGGGGCTGCCGGAAGGAATAACCGCGTCCGAAACCGAATATATTGAAACCGCGAAGGCGCTGGCTGGTGACGTGAATTGGCTGTGTCAGCAGCGGAGAACGCTGCGTTTAAAAATGCTGTCGTCTTCCCTGATGAATCAAAACGCTTTCATTGCCAAGCTGGAATCCGCCTATCTCAGTATGTGGGAAAACTGGTGCGCGGCGCGGATTGCAGACGAAAATGACGGGGCAGGGGGGCGTACGGTTCATATCCACGGTAATATAGCGATCCGTGTTCCCGATTCTCTCGATGAACTGGGTACCTATACATTGCTGGAGCAGGAAGACGCTTTTGAAGATGAAATCCGTTTTGTCCGCGCGTTTTTAAAACCCGGAATGAAGGTAGCGGATATCGGCGCAGGGTATGGCGTTTATGCGGTGACAGCAGGGCGGCAGCTCGGTTCATCAGGAAGCGTATGGGCGATTGAGCCGAACCGGTTGCAGGCGGCGTATCTGAGCCGGAGCATCCATATGAATCAGTTGGATCACGTTACAGTAATTCCATATGTTGGACCGGATGCGGTATTTTTGAAAACGGTTTCCGATCGTGCCGTGTTTACAGGTCTGGACGCCGGAATTGACGCCCGTGTTATGGAGCCGGATATCGATTTCATGCACATTGACGCCGAAAATCTGTACGACGATCTTATCCTGCAGGGAACGCATTTTTTCAGAACCGGCTCTCCGCTGATTCAATATAAAATCAAGTACGATGACTATAAACTGGATATCATCAGCAGGTTTCAGGAGCTTGGGTATCAGCCGTATCGCCTGGTTCCTGGCTTGAACGTTCTGACGCCATTTCAAATTCAGGAAAAACTGGATGCGTTTCAATTAAATCTGTTTTCCTGCAAGCCGGATCGAGCAGAACTTCTTTCCCGGGATGGCTTTCTGGCAGGCGTTGAAGAAAATACTCCGATGTCTTCCCAGGTTTCGGTGGATTTCTGGAAAACGTATCTTCGAGGTTTTTCCTATATGCAGCGTTTTCTTGCTGTGTGGGAACAATATGAACAGAATCACACCGGAGACCCCGCCTGGATGATGTATCAGCAGGCGCTGTGCCTCTACGCCATGTCGCAGTCGTCTGAATATGGGGCATCCGTGCGGTATAACGCTTTAGTCAATGTTCATGCCATCATGATGAATCTGTTGCGTCAGAATGCAACCGCGGCCAGAGTGATTTCAGCGATACGGGTGGCGCTGGATTTGGGATATCGTGAAACAGCGGTTCGAATATTGAATCATCTGCTGGGACCATTTGCAGTTTCGGAAAGATTCGACGTCAATGAACCGTTTCTATCGTTATTTCCGTACATGGCCTCGAACGATCCTGGCGATGAACCCATTCAGTGGGTGTATTATTCAGCACTTGAAGCCCGTGAACGATATCGGTCGTTTTCATCGTATTTTACCGGCAAGGGATCTTTGCTCAATCTGGAAGCGATGCGCGCCTATCCATATTTCAGTCCGGAAATGGATCGAAGAATACATCTGATTCAGGAGCGTTTCGGCAGCGTGGAGAACGGCGCGGGTTTGGCCATGCCGCTGATGGATATCATTCAACAGGCCGGCGCAGGCCCTGCCAATTTTAAGGATGTCGGCGGCCATGTTGCGCACGGCCGGTAAGGTGTACATGAATAACACGAATAACGACATGTTTCCGGCGTTTCCTCCGACGCTGTGGCTTGATTATCTGCCGGCGTTTCCATATATGCTGCGGTTTCTCCCCCAGTGGGAAGCGTATTGCGCCCAACATGTGCGGGACCCGGAGTGGCAGAGCCATCAGCAGATACTGGTGGCTTACGCCGCATCGCAAATGCCTGCCTTTGAACCGCCGGTTCAGATTCGAGCGCTGAACCACGCCTGGACGCTGATGGCCGACCTGCTGCGCCGCCAGGCGACGGTGCCGCGCATTCTGTCGGCCATTCGCATTGCCGGCGACCTGGAATTGAGGCCGGACGCCATATATCTGCTTGATTCTTTAATTGATATGCTGAAACCGGTAGCTGATGTGGCTGTGGATGAGCCCTTTTTGGCTGCTTCCGCCCAAATGGCCGTGACCGATCCGGGAAATTCACCTTATCAGTGGCTGATGAAATTTATTCTGGAAACCCGCGAGCGTTGGGTCTCTCCGGTTTTGGAGCCAGTGGTGGAACCGGCGGCTGAGCCGGTTGGAAAAGATGTCTCCAATCCGGCGTCAAACACACCAAAACGTGATCTGAAATCCCGCGAACACGGCGTGAAAAAACAGAAACATTCATCTTCAGGGCAGCAAATGGAGGTGGCGGTTCAACTGCACCGGGCTGGAAACCTGAAGGAAGCAGACGCCATCTATTCCCGTGTGCTGGCGCAGAATCCGGATCACGCCAATGCGCTTCATCTGTCAGGCGTCATCGCGCATCAAAGCGGTGAGTCCAGAAAAGCCGTCGATCTGATCGAACGGGCGGTGCGGCTGGCGCCTTCTGTTCCGATGTTTTTCTATAATCTGGGCGCTGCCTATAATACGACCGGGGAGTATGAAAAAGCGGTCGAGAACTATCAGAGGGCGTTGTCGCTGGATCCGAACTACGCTGAAGTTTACTCTAACCTGGGCAATACCCGCAAGAACCAGGGCAAAATGGATGAAGCTATCGCCTGTCACCGCAAAGCCATCGAACTCAAGCCCGATTTTGCGGACGCTTACAACAATCTGGGAGCCGTGTATAACCATCTCCACAGGTACGACGATGCGCTGGTCTGTTTTCGGAAAACACTGGAAATCAATCCGAACAGCGTAGAGGCTTTTCACAATATTGGAGATATCCACCGTGAGCAGTATCAGTTATCTGAGGCGGAAGCCTGGTATCGAAAAGCCATCGAGATTAAGCCGGATCATCCGTATGTTCAGAATAATCTGGGGGTGACACTCCAGAATGAGGGACGGATCGTGGAAGCAATTTCCTGTTATGACGTATCGCTGCAGGCAAAGCCCGACTATGCGGGGGCGCATTCCAACAGATTGCTGGCCCTGAATTACGATCATAACGAAAGTCGTGACGCTGTGTTTAAGGCGCATCTGGAATGGGATCGCCGTCATGGCTCCGGGACAACGCCCATACCGTCCGCTCCGGCAGTCCGTCGGAATTCCAACGGCAAAATTCATATCGGATATTTGTCTCCGGATTTCAAGAAACATTCGGTGTCCTATTTCATCGAACCGATCCTGCAATGTCATGACGCCGCGCGATTT